>NZ_JBFODT010000021.1:0-57094 GCF_040908465.1 Aeromonas sp. R10-1 | reverse complement strand
GATGGATAGCCGGTTTGCCCCGATCAACAGGGTCGATACAACGTCAAAGATCTTCATACTTTCCACCCCCAGATGCCGGTCACCGACATGGCGAGAATGATCCCTATGGCCGCGCTGATGGTCAGCAGTGTCGCCGTGCCCCAGCGGGCCAGCCCCATATTGAAGTAACCTTTCACCATGTCGGAGACCGCATTGATGAGCGGGAACCCCGGCACCAGCAGCAACACGCTGGCGGCCATGGCGAGATAGGGTTGTTCGCCCCAGCCGAAGAAGGTGGCGCTGGAAGCGAGCAGGGTGGCGATAAACCCGGTGGCGGCAAAGTTGATGAGGGGGCTGTGGTGATGGCGGGCAATGAGCTGGCGCACCCGCATGGCGACCGAGGCCGAGCAGCAGGTCACCAGGAAGATGGGCCAGTCACCGCCAAACAGCAGGCTGAAGGCACCGCAGGAGAGCCCCACCATGGGCACCACCAGCCAGGGGTGATAGTGGAACGGCGTGATGGCCTCGAGGCGCTGACGTACCTCGCGCGCACCGATAAGCGACTTCTCCGTCATGATGCAGATGCGCTGGATTTCGCACACCACCTGCATGTTGATGCCGTGCTCCCGCACCCGGCGGGTGGTGGTGACGCAACTGCCCTGATAGAGGCTGGTGAGGACGATGGCGCTGGAAGAGATGGCCATCTCGACGCTCTCCAGCCCGAGCGCCATGCCCAGGCGGACCGTGGTCTGCTCGATGATGCGGCTCTCCGCCCCAAACTGGGCCAGCATCTGGCCCGCCTTGACGATGATCCGGGTGATCTCCGTCTGCTGCTCTCGCGACAGCACCCTTCCTGGTGTGATGCTTCTCATGATCCCTTTGAGTCATAGCAAGATGAAATGTGTCTGGATATTACCCCAAAATAAATACACCTTCATCCATCTCTATCGGACTGCGGGCACTGGTCACTATTATTCAGCCGCCCGGGGAATATTTGCAGCAAATAAAAAACAATTCACCCAACTTGCTTAACAACTTGTTTGAGAAGGGGTGAAAAAAATTAATAAAAACCCTGTTTTTTTATATCTTGAACAGGGCCGTGAATTATTTCCGTTTCAGATAACTGGAAAACGCTATCACATTATCCGGCAGCGGGGGCTCTGCCATTTCCTGACAAGATTCATTCTGCAGATCCAGAATGTGCTGGCGCATGGCGTAGACGGAGTCATGCATCATGTTGGCGATACGGATGCAGCTGTCGAGGTTGTTTCTTGCCAGGCGGCGCTGGCAGTCGATGCGAAATTGCAGACCTCGCAACCGACGTTGCCGCTCTGGTCCCACCTGGGCGATCAGGGTCTCTATCTGCTGGTGCAGCAGCGCGTCGAGTCGCTCCGGCTCGGCCAGCGCCCAGTACTTCAGGGTATCGAAATCAGGCAGCTCCATATACCCTCCTGGCCGGACCTCGCCCATGGAATGGAACGACGCCGGGCACATCACTATTTCACTGTCCCTAGGGAAGGTTATATAGGATGGTGGCGATTTTGGGCCATTCACCGCCGAGCCACAGGAGTCCGGTTTTTGGCACGGATTGCGCATTGTTGGCGGAAAAAATCATTTATTCCTTATGATTCATGAAATTAACCGAATCCGGCCTGCGTCAGTTTTTTTATAAAATTTCAGCACCATTTTTCTCGGCCTTATGCCTTATTAAGGGACTTTCCTCAAAATTGTTTTTCATTCGACTCTCTCCCTGGCTCGACGCCCTCCCCTTGCCTCATCCTGCGGTTTAACATATCTCACTGATTATGTTATTTTATTTACCACTTTATTGCGGCAACCAAGGGCAGACCATGAGCAAGGCAAGAATCGGTATCGTCACCGTCAGCGATCGCGCCAGTGCAGGCATCTACGAAGATCTCTCCGGCAAGGCCATCATCGACACCCTGAACGCCTACCTGACCTCGGAATGGGAGCCCGTCTATCAGGTGATCCCCGACGAGCAGGATCAGATTGAGGCGACCCTGGTTCGGCTGGTGGACGATGAGCAGTGCTGCCTTGTCGTTACCACGGGGGGCACCGGGCCGGCCAGGCGGGATGTGACCCCGGAGGCCACCGAGGCGGTGTGCGATCGCATGATGCCGGGCTTTGGCGAGCTGATGCGGGCCGAGTCCCTCAAGTTCGTGCCGACCGCCATCCTGTCGCGCCAGACCGCCGGCCTGCGCGGCAGCTCGCTCATCGTCAACCTGCCGGGCAAGCCCAAATCGATCCGCGAGTGCCTGGATGCGGTCTTCCCTGCCATTCCCTACTGCATCGACCTGATGGAAGGGCCCTATCTCGAGTGCGACGAGGCCATCATCAAACCGTTCCGCCCGAAGAAATAAGCACTGGGCGGGGATTTCCCCCGCCCTTTGCTCATTTGCGCCCGTACACCTTGACCCCCGCCCTGCTCCCTTCCGAATTGCCGTACACCTCGATGCGCTTGATGCAGAGTCGGCCGCCGAGGGATTGCCACCCCGACTCCTGATCCTCTCTCAACACTTTGTCGAAATAGAGGGTCTTGCTGCGATCGTTGCCGTAGAACACCTTGACCCGCTCCAGGGTCAACTCCCGCCCTGCCTTGACCATGATGGATTTGGTCGGCCGGCAGGCGAGCATGGGAATGATGGCGGGATGATCGCCGACCCCGAGCAGAATGGTCTGCCCCAAGCGGATATCCTCGTCGGCCATGGCCGGGGGAACAGCAGCCCCCAGCAGCGCCATGGGTACGCAGATGCGCAACGCGCGGGCAAGAGTGGACGAGGAGTGAAGGGAAAACAGCGCTGACATGATGCCTCCTGAAAAAAGGAGTCATGATAAGGGCCCGATGCCAGACCCAAGCTGTACTGGCCCTGTACCAGGGGCCATGACAATGGCCGGAGGCCCGTGTGGGTAACGGGGGCCTGGGCCCCCGTTACCCCTGCCGGACGCGCTAACCGCCCCACATGGCCGACAGCCGCGACTCCATGGCCTCTTCCTGCTCATCCGGCAGCTCGGTGAAGAAGTCGAGCCCGGTCTGCTCCTCCACCTCATCCACCGTCACCACATAGTCCGCCAGCCTGCTGGCCGAGACGTTCTCTTGCGGCAGGATGAAGGCGATGGCCCGCTTGCCCGCCAGATCCATCACCACCCGGTAGTAGGCGTGGGGCACGGTCACGCCGTTGCCGATGGCGCCATCGGAGTGGGTGAAGATGGGGCCGGTGATCACCTGCACGCTCTTGTAGGTGATGGCCCACTGCCGGGTCTTCTCCTCCAGGATGCGCCAGGCCCCCTGGTTGAGCGCCGGCAGTTGCGGGGTCATGTTGGTCAGCAGGAAGCTCTGCTTCATGGTGTTGGCGGTGGAGCGCATGTCCGCCGCCGGTGCCTGGTGGCCGCGGTCATAGCCCGAGCCCTTGTAGTCGGCCAGGGTGGCGCGAAACTGCACCGGCACCTCCTTGTCCTCGGCGAAGGCATCCTTGCGCGGCACCTGACCCTGGGCGCTGGTCGCCGTCATCCGGTAAGAGACCCAGTCAGAGACCTTGGTGTCGTAGTTGTACCCGGCGGCATAGCCCTCCCGGCACAACAGCTGACTGGATTGACCGGGTACCCCCAGGGTGACGTGCTCCCCGCACTGGAATCCCGCCGCCAGGCTCGGGAAGGTGGTGAGAGTGAATCCGATAGCCAGAACTAATTTATTGATATTATTCATTATTATGCCACTCCTTGTGTTAGGCGGAGTGATTTGACACCAGGTCGGATGAGTAAGGCAATCGCACAAATAGCGAGCAATCCGGAAATGTGAAGAGAACGGCAAAACCGCAAACAAGGCGCCGCCAACCGGGGGATTGTCATCCCGCTGTCACTGTGCTGAGGGGGGAATTTCTCCAGCACTATCAGAGAGATAAGGGGTCAACACCGAGGCACTCTGTCAGCGCAGCGCCCGGCTCCCGCCACGCACGCCCCTGGCCGGGTCAGGGAATATCGAAAAAACCCAACGAAATAAGGGATCCTCAAGCCCGATAATTAGTCCGCGCTTGTTTGCTCGAGATCAAACGAAGCCATGAAAAGCCCTCTAGAATCAGCCCGTCATCTATTTGGGGCGCCATGAAAGGGGGCCGTTCATGGCAAAAATGCCCGCAGGATTTCTCCTTCATGAATAAGCGTGCCCCGTTGCCGGAATACATCATGACGCAGCCTCATGCCACGCTTCAAATAACGATGACGACAGACCTTTCATAACAATTAATCCGGTCTGGCACCGCGTACCCTGCGTTTCCAACGATGCCATTCCTGGCCTTCCTGCCGGAAGGCCAGGAATGGCCGTGCTTTTCAATCAGGATAAGGATGCATGATGAAAAAGTCCCTGCTGGCTGGCGCCCTGCTGCTCTGCCCTGCCGCCTTTGCCGCCACCACACACTGGGAATACAGCGGCGAGGCCGGCCCGGCGAAATGGGCCAGCCTGACCCCGGAATATGGCCAGTGTGCCGGCAGCAACCAGTCGCCGGTCAACCTCTCGGGTCTGGTGAAGGCCGATCTGGCCCCCCTGCAGTTCCACTATCAGGCGGGTGGCAAGACGCTGGTCAACAACGGCCACACGGTGCAGGTCAACTATGCCCCCGGCAGCACCCTTGAGCTCGACGGCATGCACTTCGAGCTCAAGCAGTTCCACTTCCACGCCCCCAGCGAAAACCTCATCGAAGGCAGGTCCTACCCCCTGGAGGGTCACCTGGTCCATGCCAATGACAAGGGGGAGCTGGCGGTGGTCGCCGTGATGTTCGAGCCGGGCCAGGCCAATGGGGCACTGAGCCAGGCCTGGCAGGTGCTGCCAGCCAAGGCGGGGGAGCTCCATGCCTTCAAGGAACCCATCTCGGCAGAGCAACTGCTGCCCGCCCAGCACGACTACTACCGCTTCAGCGGGTCCCTGACCACCCCACCCTGCTCGGAAGGAGTGCGCTGGCTGGTGATGAAGGAGCCGGTCCAGGCCAGCCAGGCCCAGATCGATGCCTTCAAGGCGGTGATGCACCACCCCAACAACCGCCCCGTCCAACCTCTCAACGGGCGACTGGTGCTGGAATAAGGGGGTTATCTCACCGATTCGCGCAATAAAAAGAGGGCCTGTTGGCCCTCTTTTGCATCTTTCGCAAAGGTGTTTACAGACTGGCAGCGATGCGCGCCCCCAGCGCGGCGTTGTTCAGCACCAGCTGGATATTGGCCGCCAGGGAGTTGCCACCGGTCAGCTCGCACACCCGGGCCAGCAGGAAGGGGGTGGACTCCTTGCCCTTCACCCCCTGCTCGTCCGCCTCTCGCAGTGCCTGGGCAATGGCGGCGTCGATGTCGGCCTTGGGCATGGCAAACTGGGTCGGGATCGGGTTGGCCACCACGGCGCCCCCAGCCAGCCCCAGCTCCCACTTCAGACGCAGCGCCTGCGCGATCGCCGCCGGGCTCTCCAGGCGGTAATCCACCTTGAAGCCGCTTTCCCGGGTGTAGAAGGCGGGCAGCTCCTCGGTCTGGTAGCCGATCACCGGCACCCCCTGAGTCTCCAGGTACTCCAGGGTCAGACCGATGTCGAGGATTGACTTGGCACCGGCGCAAACCACGGCCACCGGGGTCTGGGCGAATTCCTGCAGGTCAGCCGAGATGTCGAAGGTCTCCTGGGCGCCGCGATGCACGCCGCCGATGCCGCCGGTGGCGAACACCCGGATCCCGGCCATGGCGGCCACTATCATGGTGGAGGCCACCGTGGTCGCCCCCAGCCCCTTGTTGGCCAGCACGAAGGGAATGTCGCGGCGGCTGCACTTGGTGGCGACATGACCGGCCCGGCCCAGCGCCTCCAGGGCCCCCGCATCCAGACCCACCTTGAGGCGGCCATCGATGATGGCGATGGTGGCCGGCACGGCGCCGTTGTCCCGCACCACCTGCTCCACCTGGCGCGCCGTCTCCACGTTCTGCGGATAGGGCATGCCGTGGGAGATGATGGTGGACTCCAGGGCCACCACCGGCTTGCCGGCGGCCAGCGCGGCGGCAACTTCAGGTTGGATATCGAGGTAAGCGTTCAACATGGGTACTCCTCCAGCATGCGTTCAACGGCGGCCTTGGATAGGCCGGAAAAGACGGTATCGGAACAATTGACGGTGAGGGCGGCGCAACCGAGGGCGAACCGGGTTGTCTCCATGATGCCCTGCTCCTGCAACCAGGCGTGGGCCAGCCCTGCCATGAAGGCATCGCCGCCGCCGGTCACGTTGACGACCGGGCTGCCGAGCACGGGCAGATGGCCCTGGCAGGCCCCGTCGCTATAGAAGATCCCCTGATCGCCGAGGCTCAGGAAGAGCCGCTGCACCCCGGCGCGGTGGAACCAGGCCGCCGCCATGGGCCAGGTGTCGGGCCCCCCGATGGTGAAGCCGCACAGCTGCTCCGCCTCGCTGCGGTTGGGTTTGAGGGTGTGGATGCGGTGCAGCCAGGGGCGGATCTTCTCCACCTTGGCCACCGACACGGTGTCCACGAAGATGATGTGCTCCCCCTGGCGCTCGAACAACCAGTCCAGGGTGTGGGTGGCGAGGTTGGTGTCGAGCACCCAGAGCCGGGCCGCACCGAGAAAACCGCTCAGGGGGGTGAGCCGGGCCGGGGTGAGCTGCTCGATGATCCCCATGTCGTTGACGGCGCAGCTCATCTCGCCGCTGCCATCGTGCAGGCTGAGATAGCAGGAGGTCGATTGACCCTCCAGCACCAGCACCTGGCGCACATCGACCCCGGCGCGCTGGCTCACCTCCAGCAGGTGGTGGCCGTATTGATCGTTGCCCACCGCAGTCAGCAGGCGAGTATCGGTGCCAAGGCGCGCCAGGTTCTCGGCGATGTTGCGCCCCACCCCGCCTGCGGAGGTACGTACCCGGCCCGGGTTGGAATCCCCGATGCGCAGGTTGTCGTGGCTGCAGCCACAGATATCCATGTTGGCGCCGCCGATCACCACGGCGTAGGGGCCTTCGCGCAGCACATAGCCGCGCCCATGCACATAGCCCTGGCGCATCAGGCTGGAGATGTGGCTCGCCAGCGCGGAGCGGCTGATGCCGAGCCTGTCCGCCAGCTCCTGCTGGGCAATCATGGGATCCTGGCGCAGCAGGGCGAGGATCTCTTGCTCACGTTCCGTCATAGACAAACATCCAGTTGCAAACGTTTGTCCATTATTTCCGAAAAACGTTTTTCCGCCATCCTCTCGTACAAGAAATGTCGGGTCGCGCACAAAAAATCACCGGGCAGTGCCCGGCGATCACAACATGGTTTTCAGATGGGCCACTCACCCCAGCTGTACCCAGACCTCGCTCCCCTCCAGCCGCACCGGCCAGCAGGCGACGCTCAGGGCAGGATCGTCCAGACAGCGACCGTCCATCAGGGCGTAGCGCTGCTTGTACAGCGGCGAGGCCACCACGGGCTCCCCACCGGCATCCCCCACCAGGCCACGCCCCAGCACGGCGACGCCGGCCAGGGGGTCCACCCCGTCCAGGGCATAGACATGCTCCCCGAGGCGAAACAGCGCCAGTACCCGCCCCTCCAGCCAGGCGCTGCGCCCGGCCTGCTCCGGCAGCGCCGCCAGCTCGCACACCCGGTGCCACTGCCCATGCTCAAGGTGCGCTGTGCCCTCCTTGAAATCCTTCATACCACCTCCTTGATGCTGATGGCGGGCGTGCAACCCGTTGCCCCCGCTCATACCACTTCCTTGACAGCGATATCCGGCACCCATTGCCCCCGCTCCTCACGGCGCGGCGGCGTCTCGTCCTCGGGCCGGTTGACGAAGGCCTCGAACAGCTTGAGCTTGTCCGGATCCGCCAATGTGCTCTTCCACTCGCACTGCCAGGTGCCGACGATCCCCTCCATCATGGCCTCCAGCTCGGCACCGATGCCGAGCCTGTCCTCGATGATCACCGACCTGAGATAGTCGAGCCCCCCTTCCATGTTCTCCATCCAGACCGAGGTGCGTTGCTGCCTGTCCCCGGTGCGCACATAGAACATCAGCAGCCGGTCGATGTAGCGGATCAGGGTCTGCTCGTCGAGATCCGTGGCAAAGAGGTCCGCGTGGCGCGGCCGCATGCCGCCGTTGCCACACACATAGAGGTTCCAGCCCCGCTCGGTGGCGATGACGCCGATGTCCTTGCTCTGGGCCTCGGCGCACTCCCGGGTGCAGCCGGAGACCGCAAACTTCAGCTTGTGTGGCGCCCGCAGCCCCTTGTAGCGGTGCTCCAGGGTCTGGGTCAGGGTCATGGAGTCCTGCACCCCGTAACGACACCAGGTGGAGCCCACGCAGGACTTCACGGTGCGCACCGACTTGCCGTAGGCCTGACCGGTCTCGAAGCCCGCCGCCACCAGCTCGCCCCAGATGGCGGGCAGCTGGTCGACGCGGGCGCCGAACAAGTCGATGCGCTGGCCGCCGGTGATCTTGGTGTAGAGGCCGTACTTGCGCGCCACTTCGCCGATGGTGATGAGCCCCTCCGGGGTGATCTCCCCCCCCGGGATACGCGGCACCACCGAATAGGTGCCGTCCTTTTGCAGGTTCGCAAGGAAGGCGTCGTTGGTATCCTGCAACGCGCGGTGGGGCTTCTCCAGCACGTGCTCGTTCCAGAGGGACGCCAGGATGGAGGCCACCGTCGGCTTGCAGATGTCGCACCCCAGCCCCTGGCCGTGCTTGTCCCGCAGCGCCTCGAAGCTCTTCAGCTCGCCCACCCGGGCCAGGTGATAGAGCTCCTGACGGCCGTAGGCGAAGTGCTCGCACAACCCCTTGTCCGCCTCGACGCCAAGGTCCGCCAGGGTCTGATCCACCACCTGCTTGAGCAGGTTGCTGCAACCGCCGCAACCCGTGCCGGCCTTGGTACAGCTCTTCACCGCCGACAGCTCGTGATTGCCCGCCCGAACGGCGGCCACCACGTCCCCTTTGCTCACGTTGTGGCAGGAGCAGAGGATGGCGCTGTCCGGCAGCACCAGGGGCGCGGGGGCGGCCCCGACCTCCCCCACCAGCAGGGAGAGCGGCGGCTGGGGCAGCGCCACCCCGTTCTGGTAGTACTGCAGCAGCCGCTCGTAATCGGCCCCGTCCCCCACCAGGATGGCGCCGAGCAGCCGATTGCCCTCGCCGTCGGTCACCAGCTTCTTGTAGATGCCCTTGACCCTGTCCAGCAGCAGCAACTCCTGGGCGCCGGCGGTGCTGGCGTGGGCATCGCCGATGGAGCCCACGTCCACCCCCATCAGCTTGAGCTTGGTGGACATGTCGGCCCCGATAAAGCGGGTCTCGCCGCCGCACAGACTGGCCACGGCGGCCCGGGCCATCTGGTAGCCGGGAGCCACCAGGCCGAAGATGCGCCCCTGCCAGAGCGCGCATTCGCCGATGGCGAGGATGGCGGGATCCGAACTGTGGCAGCCGTCGTCGATGCAGATGCCGCCGCGCTCCCCGACCTCCAGCCCGGATTGCCGGGCCAGGGTATCGGCGGGGCGGATCCCCGCCGAGAACAGCAGCACGTCGGTCTCAATGTGGGAACCGTCCTTGAAACGCAGGCGATGACGGGCCTGCTCCCCCTGCTCGATGCACTCGGTGGCTTTCTCCACCAGCACCTCGACCCCGAGGGCCTGGATCTTGTCCCGCAGCACGGCGCCGCCGCTCTCGTCGAGCTGCACCGGCATCAGCCTGGGGGCGAACTCCACCACCTGGGTCTTGAGCCCGAGCAGGCGCAGGGCGTTGGCCGCCTCCAGCCCCAGCAGGCCGCCACCGATGACCACGCCGCTGCGGGCCTGGGCGCAGGCATCGCGGATGGCGGCGAGATCTCCCAGGGTACGGTAGACAAAGCAGCCCTCTCGCTGATGGCCGGGGATGGGGGGCACGAAGGGCACAGAGCCGGTCGCCAGCACCAGACGGTCGTAAGGGAACTGCTCGCCGTTGGCCAGCGTCAGGGTGCGGGTGGCCCGGTCGAGCACCTCCACCTCGGCCCCCAGCCGCAGCGTTATGCCGCTCTCTTCATACCAGGCGGGGTCGGCCATGCGCAGGGCCTGGGGCGCCTTGCCGCCGAATACCTCGGAGAGGTGCACCCTGTCGTAGGCGGCGTCAGGCTCGGCGCCAAACACCGTCACGTCGAACCGCTCGAGGCCGCCCGCCGCCACCAGCTGCTCGGCGAAGTGATGACCCACCATACCGTTGCCCACCACCAGCAGACGTTGCTTTTCAGCGGATCCGGCGCTCTGGCGACCGAGCAGGTCCATGCCGCCCCCTGTCACCCACTGTTGCTCTTTGTCAGTCATGTCTCTCTTCCTTGAATCCGGCGGGCTCAGGCGCGCAGCTTGCTGCGCACCTGCCCGGCTGCCTTGAGGGGGGTCACCTTGCGTTGCTTCTCGTAGAGGAAGCGCAGCACCTGCTGACGCAGCTTGTGGTAGTGGGGATCGTCCGCCAGGGCGACCCTGTCTCTGGGCCTTGGCAGGTCCACGGTCAGGATCTCCCCGACGGTAGCGCTGGGGCCATTGGTCATCATGACGATGCGATCAGAGAGCAGCACCGCCTCGTCCACGTCGTGGGTGATCATGATGACGGTGTTGCCAAGCTCCGCTTGGATCGCCATCAGGGCATCCTGCAGATGGGCCCGGGTCAGGGCATCGAGGGCGCCGAACGGTTCATCCATCAGCAGCACCTTGGGGGAGAGCGAGAGGGCGCGGGCGATGCCGACCCGCTGCTTCATCCCCCCCGACAGCTCGTGGGGCATCTTCTGGCTGGCGTGATCCATCTGCACCAGGGAGAGGTAGTAGTCCACCCGCTCCGCCACCGCCCGCTTGTCAGACTCCACCTGGGCCACCGCCAGCGCCACGTTCTGCTGGACGCTGAGCCAGGGCAGCAGGGCGTGGTTCTGGAACACCATGGCCCGCTCGGGCCCCGGGCCCGCCACCTCGCGACCATCGAGAATGATGCCCCCCAGGGTCGGCTCCAGCAGCCCGGCCACCAGGTTGAGCACCGTGCTCTTGCCGCAGCCCGAGTGACCGATGAGGGAGACGAACTCCCCCTTCTCGATGCGCAGGTTGACCCGGCTCAAGGCCTCGAAGCTGCCCTGCTCCGTCTCGAACGAGATGCCGACGTCGCTTATCTCCAGATAACTCTTCATTGGCTCTTCTCCTGCCTGAATAGAAATGTGATTAACGCAGCACCTGGCGCTTGTCCCAGGACAACCACTGCTGCAGGGCCAGCATGCCCCTGTCCAGGGCGCAGCCGATGAGGCCTATGGTGATCACCGCCACCATGATGCGGGCCAGGGAGGCCGAGCCACCGCTCTGGAACTCGTCCCACACGAACTTGCCGAGCCCCGGGTTCTGGGCCAGCATCTCCGCCGCGATCAGCACCATCCAGGCCACCCCCAGGGAGAGCCGCAGCCCGGTGAAGATCATGGGCAGGGCCCCGGGCAGCACGATGCGCCGCACGTGGGTCACAAAGGAGAGACGCAGCACCCGGCTGACGTTGTGCAGATCCCCATCCAGCCCCGCCACCCCCACCGCCGTGTTGATCAGGGTCGGCCAGAGGGAGCAGAGAGTCACCGTCAGGGCCGAGGTGAGGAAGGACTTGGCAAGCCAGGGGGCGGGATTGGCGTAGAGGGCGCTCACCACTAGCGTGATGAGGGGCAGCCAGGCCAGCGGCGACACCGGCTTGAGCAGCTGGATCACCGGGTTGGCGGCGCGATAGAGCCCCTGATTCATGCCGAGCAGCACCCCGCACGGAATGGCGATCAGGGTCGCCAGCGCGAAGCCGCACAGCACGGTGAGCAGGCTGGTGGCTATCTGATCGAAGAAGGTGGGACGTCCTGTGTAGGGACGCAGCTTCACCTCGGCCGCCGGATCCGCCGCCAGTCGCTCGGCGTTGCGCACCTGCTGGCGTTCGAGGAAGGCCGCCGCCTTCTCCCGCTCCTGCAGATGCTCCTGCCCGAGGGACCAGAGCTGGCTGACGGTGGCGAGCGGCCCCGGCAGGGTGCCCAGACTGGTCTGCACCTGGCTCGCCCCCCACTGCCAGAGGCCGAGGAAGAGCAGCACGCCGAGCAGGGGCTGCACCATGATTTTCCAGTTGATGGCTTTTAAATGGATGAGGGGCCATGTGTGTCGTTTCATCGGGATCTCCTTGCTCATTGCACCCGCTCATCGCCCTTGAGGCCGATGGCGAACTGTTGCAGGTAGGCGTTGGGGTGGCGGCCGTCGTAGATGAGGCCGTCGATGAAGCCATCCTGGGGGCCGCGATAGCCCTGCTCGCTGGCAAAGTCCGGGAAGTCACTGGCCTTGAGCTTGCCCTCGGCGATGAGGGCCTCGGCGGCCTGGCGATAGACATCCGGTTGATAGACGGCCTTGGCCACCTGCTCGAACCAGGCGTCCGGCCTGGCTTCGGGGATCTGGCCCCAGCGCCGCATCTGGGTCAGGTACCAGATGGCGTCGGAGTAGTAGGGATAGGTGGCGTGGTGGCGGAAGAAGACGTTGAAATCCGGCACCTGACGCTTGTCTCCCCTGGCGTACTCGAAGGTGCCCGTCATGGAGTTCGCGATCACCTGCTCGTCCGCCCCCACGTACTCGGGTTTGGCAAGCAGCTTGGCCGCCGCGCGCCGGTTGCCGTTGTCGTCTGCATCCAGCCACCAGGCCGCCCGCAGCAGCGCCTTCACCAGCCGCACATGGGTGTTGGGGTGACGCTCGGCCCACTGCCGGGTGACGCCGAACACCTTCTCCGGGTTGTTGCGCCAGATCTCGTTATCCGTGATGACGGGCACCCCTATGCCCCTGGCGACCGCCTGCTGGTTCCAGGGCTCCCCCACGCTGTAGCCGGCGATGGTCCCCGCCTCCAGGGTGGCGGGCATCTGGGGGGGCGGCGTCACCGACAGCAGCACGTCCGCCTGGCGCTGGCCCGAGTTGTCCCCAAGCTTGGGCGCATAGAAACCGGGGTGTAGGCCGCCTGCCGCCAGCCAGTACCTCAGCTCGTAGTTGTGGGGGGAGACGGGGAAGACCATCCCCATGTTGAAGGGCTTGCCCTCCTGACGATACTCCGCCACCACGGGCTTGAGGGCGGCGGCGCTCACCGGGGGCGGCACCTGGCCCGCCTGCGGCCTGGGCAACCGGGGCGCCATGGCGGCCCAGACGCTGTTGGCCACCGTGATGGCGTTGCCGTTGAGATCCATGGCAAACGCCGTCACCAGCTCGGCCTGGGTGCCGATGCCGATGTGGGCCGCCAGGGGCTGGCCCGCCAGCATCTGGGCACCGTCCAGCTCGCCGTCTATCACCCGATCCAGCAGGATCTTCCAGTTCGCCTGGGCTTCGAGGGTGACGTAGAGTCCCTCATCCTCGAAATAGCCCCGCTCGTAGGCCACCGCCAGCGGCGCCATGTCGGTCAGCTTGATGAAGCCGAGCCTGAGCTCCTCCTGCTCCGGGGCTCCCAGTGCCAGCACCGGCAGCGACAACGCCGCCAGCAGCAGCCCCGCACATCCTTGTCGTCCGTTCATTGCATCTCCTCCCTCGGTTCCGGGTCAGGGCCATGGCGCCAGGCTGCCTGGAATCGCAGTGCCACCTCGTTGCAGCGCTGCGACCCAAGGTGCGTCGCGACCAAAAAAAAGCCCCGCCGATCCGGGATCGGCGGGGCTTCTTTGCCCTGTTGCGGGTGAGTGACCTGACCGGCCCCTCACTGCGCATCGTTACTTCATTGCTATCGTGTTTTTGTTATTCACTTTCCGTGCCAGCTCGTCCAGGGTGCATCAGGCGGCCCTTTGCGGCCTGTGGTGCCCTGATCCTCCCTCAAATTTGCCTCAATTAGGCGCAGTTGCACCAAAACGGTTGGCCACTGGAGCGCTCAGGCGGGCAAAGCCTGCAGCAGTTGCCGCGCCAGCTCCCCCAGGCTCAGGTGACGGCTCATGGCGGTGCTGCGCATCAGGCGATAGGCCTCGTCCTCGTCCAACCCCTGATGGCGCATCAGGCGTCCCTTGGCCTGCTCGATGAGCCGCCTATCCTCCAGCTTCTGGCGTAGCTCGCTCTCGGTCTGCATCAGGGCCTGCACCATGGCGAGCTGACTGCGGGCCAGGCGCAGCCACTGCTCCACCGGCTCACGCTCGCCGCAAGGGTGGGGCACCAGCAACACCCCCTGCTGCAACAGGGCGAGCTGGGTATCGCCCCCCAGCCGCTCGCAGAACAAGAGCCGCGGCATGTCGGGCCAAAGGGAGAGGCCAAGGCGTACCTCGGCGCTGAACTGGCGGCAACTGACGAGCAGGGCATCCCCCCTCTGCGTCGGAGTCAGCAACTGGCGGGTATCGAGGATCCCGGGCTGATGGCCGTAGTGACTGACCAGCAGGGCCAGGCGGTTCGCCTGGCCCGGGTCATCGGCGTGGATCAACAGCCGGGAAGCGGGGCCGTCCTGGCCCCGGGTGGAAAAAGTGGTCATGGCGCTCCTTGCCGGCGACGATCGCGTTCTGTCTGGCGAAAATGCCGCAACATGAAGGCCAACTCTTTGAATCTACCTCCTTTTTATCTATCAGGAGGTAGTGGGGGTAGAGGGAAAATCGCCCCTCAGGCGACCCGTTCCAGGGCCTCCGTCAGCAGTCCCTGCAGCTCGGCGCGCAGCCGCACCACCTCCCCCATGATGATCAGCACCGGGCTCTGGCCCAGCAGGGCACGGGCGGCCTGCTCCAGGCCATCGAGCGTGGCCTCGTGCACCTGCTGGCGGGGGCTGCTGCCAGCCACCACCAGGGCCACCGGCAGCGCGCCCGGGGCCCCAGCCCTCAACATCCCTTCCCGAATGCGGGCCGCCCGCTCCAGCCCCATGTAGAACACCAGGGTGTGGCCCGCCCGGGTCAGCCCCTGCCAGCCTTGATAGTCGCGCTCGTCCATCAGGTGCCCCGTCACCAGGGTCAGGGAGCGGGCCAGCCCCCTGTGGGTCAGGGGAATGAAGCTGCTGGCGGCGCACCCCAGGGCCGCCGTGATCCCCGGCACCAGCTCGGCCTCAATGCCGTGCCGGGCCAGGTGCAGCGCCTCCTCGCCACCGCGCCCGAACACCAGGGGATCCCCTCCCTTGAGGCGCACCACCCGCTTGCCCGTGCGGGCCAGGGCCAGCAGCAGGGCGTTGATCTCCTCCTGGGTCGGGCTCGGCTCACCACAGCGCTTGCCCACGTCGAAGCGGGCCGCCCCGTGGGGAATGCGGGCCAGGATCTCGCTCCCCACCAGGCGGTCATAGACCACGACCTCTGCCGCCTCCAGACAGTGCAGGGCGCGCAGGGTCAACAATTCGAGGGGCCCGGGGCCCGCTCCCACCAGACTGATTTGGCTCATCTCAGGCTCCTTGTGTCCTGGCACCGCACTAAGCGGATGCCAGGAAAACATGTTTGATCAACAGCTTGTCGATTTCGGGCAGACAGGTGCCGCAGTTGCTGCCACAGCCAAGCAGGGCCTGCAGCCCCACCAACTCGCTCACCCCCTGCCGGGTGATGGCATCGACGATGCTCTGCTCCGAGACCCGCAGGCAGGAGCAGACCAGCCGGCTCTCCCCGGCCAGGGCCTGGCTCAGGGTCTGGCTCAGGGCCCCCGCCTGGAGCGGCGTGCCGAGCAGACTGGCCAGCAGGTCGACCTTGATGTCCGGGCACCGCGCCCCCACCAGCAGGATCCCCTCGATACGATCTCCGGCCAGGGCCACGGCCAGCCACCCCTCCTTCATGGGCAGCCTGAGCCAGTGCCCCTCGGTCCCCAGCCGTTGCCACAGGCTCTCTGTGCTCTCTGACCAGGAGGCCAGCAGGGTGCAGTTCCCCTCGGGCAGGGGACGCCTGGCCCACCAGTCCACCGGCTCGCGCCACTCACCACGGCCACACCAGAGCCCTTGCCAGCAGGTGAGCTGCGCCCTGGCCTGCACCCGCCCCTGTTTGAACATCGGCTGGCCGGAAAGGGGATCCACCACGGGGGCGATGAGGCGGTTGACCGCCCCCTGGCTGCACTGGCTGTCGGTCCAGTGCATGGGCAGGAAGGCCTCCCCCTCCCTGAGCCCCTCATCCAGTCCCACCAGCAGCAGCGCCTCCCCAAGCCCGTTGCAAAGGCGCACCAGGTCCCCCTCCTTCACGCCAAGCGCCAGCAGGCTGGCGGCCCCCATCCGCACCCTGGGCCAGGGCTCGGCCTCCTGCAACCGGGGCACATGGCCGGTGCGGGTCATGGTGTGCCACTGATCCCGCAGGCGGCCACTGTTGAGGAGCAGGGAGACAGCCCCTGCAAGCGGGGGCGTTTCTGGCTGCTCGGGGAAGCGCTGGGCCAGGGGCAGCAGGCGGGCCCGGCCATCCGGGGTGGCAAAGCGCCCGCCCTCGAACAGGCGGGCCCTCCCCTGGGGCCAGTCGGCGTTGACGGGCCAGCTCAAGGGTTCCAACGCCTCGAATTCGGCACGGGTGAGACCCGCCAGCCCGGAGATGTCGAACTGGCGGGATCCGTCGTTCTCAAACCCTGAGAGGGCGGCATGCTCGCAGAAGATCTCGTGCTCGTGCTCATAGGCGAACCCCTCACCAAAGCCGAGGCGACGGGCGAGCCGGGTCAGGGCCCACCAGTCGGGCCTGGCCTCCCCCGGCAAGGGCAGGAAGGCGCGCTGGCGGCTGATGGTGCGCTCGGAGTTGGTGACGGTGCCGCTCTTCTCTCCCCAGGCGGCGGCAGGCAACAGCAGGTGGGCGAGGCGCGCCGTGTCGGTGTTGGCCGTCACCTCGGAGACCACCAGCAGCTCGCAGCGGCTCAGGGCCTCGCGCACCCGGTTGCCGTCCGGCAGGGAGACCGCCGGGTTGGTGCCGAGCACCCAGAGCGCGCGGATCTCCCCCCGGTGCACCGCCTCGAACAGCTCGACGGCCTTGTGCCCCGGCCCGCGCACCATGGTCGGGCTTCCCCAGAAGCGCTGTACCCGATCGCACTCGGCCTCGCCAAAGCCCATGTGGGCGGCGAGCTGGGTCGCGAGCCCCCCCACCTCACGCCCTCCCATGGCGTTGGGTTGCCCCGTCATGGAGAAGGGAGCCGCCCCCGGCTTGCCGATGCGACCGCACATCAGGTGGGCGTTGATGATGGCGTTGGCCTTGTCCACACCCTGGTTGGACTGGTTGATCCCCTGGCAGAACAGGGTGACGGTCTTGGGGGTACGGGCAAAGAGCTGGTAGAAGCCGATCAGATCGCTGCGGGAGAGGCCGCAGCTGCGGGCCACCTCGTCCAACTGCCAGGCGGGGTCGTCCAGCGCGCCCGCAAGTTCCTCGAAACCGCTCACGTGCTGCGCCACATAGGCCTTGTCCCAGCCATCTACATCGAGCAGGTAGCGGCACAGGCCGTTCCAGAGCGTCACGTCGCTGCCGGGTTTGAGTGCCAGATGCAGATCCCCCTGCTCCGCCGTCATGGTGCGGCGGGGATCCAGCACCACCAGCTTGAGCTCGGGGCGCCGCGCCCTGGCCTGCTGCAGGCGGCGAAACAGCACGGGATGGGTCCAGGCGGTGTTGGCACCGGTGAGCACCACCAGATCGGCGAGCGCCAGATCCTCGTAACAGGCGGGCACCAGATCCTCCCCGAAGGCGCGCTGGTGGGCCACCACCGCCGACGACATGCAGAGCCGGGAGTTGGTGTCCACGTTGGCACTGCCGAGGTACCCCTTCATCAGCTTGTTGGCGACGTAGTAATCCTCGGTGGTGAGCTGGCCCGACAGATAGATGCCGATGGCATCCGGCCCGGACTCGGCCAGGATGGCGGCAAAGCGCTCCGCCAGGGTGTCCAGGGCCTCCTCCCAGCCGATGCGCTGCCCCATCCAGCGCGGATAGAGCAGGCGGTCGGGAAAGGCCAGGCTCTCCAGCAGGCTGGCCCCCTTGACGCACAGGGCGCCGCCGTTGGCCGGATGCTGCTCATCCCCCTGCAACTGCCAGTTGTCTCCCTCCCGGCTCAGCCGGATGCCGCACCCCACTCCGCAATAGGCACAGGTGGTCTTCATTCCCTTGCTCCTTGTCATGTGTCTGACGAGGGGCCCATAAAAAAAGCGTCCGCCCCCCTGCGGGGACGGACGCCTTTGTCCGGATGCCTCATCGTCTTGTATGGGGAAGTGACTGCAAACCCCGCGCCAGGATGCAAGGGGCGCCGCCATTGCGCATCAGGGGGTCGGGCTGCGCCGCCACGGTGCAACCGCCCCCTTGTTGGGCCCGCCTTGCGGGAATCCGCCCCACACACTGGGCAAGGGGCCCACCGGGGGTATAATGCGCCGCCACACAGGAGAGAGAGATGAAAGTGTCAGATGAAGGCGCTGCCGGGCAGCACCGGGCAGATGCCCGGGAGGGTGGGGACTATTGCGCCATCGGGCTGGTCAATCCCAAATCCCCGGAGAACGTGGGTGCCGTGATGCGGGCCGCCGGCTGCTACGGGGCGGACGAGGTCTACTACACGGGGCAGCGCTTCGAGCTGGCGAGGCGTTTTGTCACCGACACCAAGCAGATGGTGGAGAAGATCCCCCTGCTCGGGGTCGAGGAGCTGCTGGACTTCGTGCCCGAGGGCTGCACCCCAGTGCTGGTGGATTTGATCGAGGGGGCCACGCCCCTGCCGGATTACGTGCACCCCGAGAGAGCCTTCTACATCTTCGGCCCGGAGGATGGCACCCTGGAACCCGCCCGCTTCGCGGCGGTGAAGGAGGTCATCTATGTGCCGACTCAGGGTTGCATGAACCTGGCCGCCTCGGTCAACGTCATCCTCTATGACAGGTTGGCCAAGACGCACAGAGCCAAAGGCTGAGGCAGGACAAGCGGGGCCCGATGACGGTATCAGGCCCGACAGCTAGGGCTGTGGCTTGTTCGCCCGCACCACCTGTTCCCTGAGAAAGTCCTGGTAGTAGTCGTAGAGCTTGTTCTGCCGATAGATCTCCGCCAGCTTGCCATGCCTTATCAGTGTCCGCATGCCGGGATCCCAGAGCCCGTGCAACTGCCTGCCCTTCGGGGTATCGGCGAAGATGGGGTAGGTCGGAATCCAGCGCAGGAATACCTGTACCAGCTCGGGGGGAAGGGAGCCTTCGGGGTAGAGGGCGCCGTCGGTCAGGTAGTAGCGGTAACGCCCCTTGAGCAGCAATTGCAGCGCCATCTCGTGGCTGTCTATCTCGAACCAGCGCATCGGCTCCGGGATGAACTTGTCAAAGGCCCACCCCCTCAGCCAGAGCACCTCCTGCTCCTTGAGGCTGTGCTCCCCTGCCCAGTGCGGCAGCCAGCGCTTTTGCATCACCACGCTCACGTAGTCCGCCGAGTCGGGGTAGTCGGGCTGATGGACCCCGGGCACTTCTCCCCGATAGACCCCCATCGCCATGTCCCCCTCCTTTTGCGACACCACCGCCAGTGCCCGTTTGTAAGGCACCATGTGAAGCTTCACCTCGTGCCCCAGGGGTTCATAGATGGCTCGAACCACATCCAGATAGACCCCCTTGCCGTCCCGGTGACAGAAGCCGGGCCAGTCGTCGCAATAGACGTGTATGGTGTCTGCCCGCACGAACGAGGTGATCAGCAGGCAACAGAACAGAAAAAGACGAACCATGAATATCCTCAGTGATATGGCACTCGGCAGATGCTCACCGCCGGACGGCCCGTTCAGGCATACAGATAGCATAGAAAAACAGAGTCCCGGCCGACATTTTCCCCATTTTGCGAGCGGGTCGAGGGTTATTGTCGCCCCACAGCGTATCATGGCAAACAAGATTCATTAGTAGCCCAACTTGAGGGGAGATTCTCATGCCAACCATCAAATCCCTGCTCTGCCCCGTCGATTTCTCCGAGATGTCCAGAGCGGTACTCGACTACGCCGTCTTCATGGCCAACACCCACCAGGCCGAGCTCAAACTGGTCCACGTGGTGGATCAGCTGCACGGCTTCGACAGCTACAAGATCCTGCACATGACGGCCATCGAGATCACCCACGAGATGGAACGCCAGGCGAAGAGTCAGCTCAAGGAACTGGTCGCCTGCCTGCCGATTCCGGCCAAATTCGAGGTCCGCTTTGGCCGCGCCGCCGATGAAATTGTCCTCCAGGCGAAGGAAGACAAGGTGGATCTCGTGGTCATGGGCAGCCATGGCCGCTCCGGCATCAGCCACCTGCTGGTGGGCAGCGTGGCGGAATCCGTGGTGCGCCACGCTCCCTGCCCTGTGCTGGTGGTCCGCAAATAATCCCCGCCTGATGCGCCAAGGCCAGCATATGCTGGCCTTTTTGCTGTTGATTGCCATGAGATGCTCATCTCAGAACCGATGCACGAGGGATAACGAGAGATCGTCGGCAAGGTGCCACCCACCAGCCCTGGTAACGCCCTCGCAGCAGGCTCGCGGGCAAGGTCTCAGCCATGGGCATAGATGACGCTCCCTCCCTTGATGGTGTCGATAATGGCCCTGGACTGCTCCCTTGGCAGGGCCGGGCATCCCCAGCTGCGCCCCAGCTTGTCAAACTTCTGCAGATGCCTGGGGCTGGCATAATCCGCCCCGTGCACCACGATGGCGCGCTTGCGGGCATTGCTGTTCTTGCCGGGACTGAGGCCGTCGAGACGCAGGGAGTAACCGTGCTTGCCCTGATAGGTCTCGGCGGTGCGATAGACCCCGAGGGAACTTTGCCGGGAATTCATCTGATTGGAGAACTGGCGGGCGGCCAGCTCCCCCGAATTGCGGCCGTGGCTGACCCAGGTGTGGTAGAGCAGCTTGTGGCGCTTGACGTCGATGACGAACAGCCGGCGCATGGTCGAGGGCTTGCTGTAGTCGATGATGGTGAGAATGGGTTTTCGCTTGTGGCGCACGCTCTGGTAACCGTCCAGGGCCTTGCGAAAAACGCGGCTGTCGAGCTTGCCAGCCAGGCCGAGCTGACGATAGAGATCCTGGTCCCAGCTGGCGTGGCTGGCGCCGCTGAAACAGAGCGCCCCCAGCAGCAGTGGCAGGCTCAGCCAGAGGCTGCCCCACCACGCACTCCTATCCTGTCCCTTCATCCTTGAAGTTGCTCCCCTTGCTGTCGCTGGCCTGATGCCCCGGGTGACACCGCATCCTGCTGGATAGTTATATGCAAGCCATTGATTGCGAGCAATAAAAAAGCACAAAAATGCCGACCTGAGTCGGCATTGTCCTGCTTGCTGAGCGTGCCTGGATCAGGCACGGCTGAGATAATCCGCCTGCCCCACCCACTTGTAGCTGGTGAGTTCGGTCAGCCCCATGGGGCCACGGGCGTGAAGCATCTGGGTCGAGACCGCCACCTCGGCCCCGAGGCCAAACTGGCCGCCGTCGGTGAAGCGGGTGGAGGCGTTGACATAGACCGCCGCCGAACCGGCCCCGTTGACGAAACGCTCGGCATTGGCGAGGGAGTTGGTCAGGATGGCATCGGAGTGGCCGGCGTTGTGCTCGCGCATATGGGCGAGCGCCTCGTTGACGTCCGCCACCACCTTGACCCCCAGGGTCAGCCCCAGCCACTCGGTGTCGAAATCTTCCGGCCCCGCGTCGCACAGGTTGTCACTGCCAGCCAGCAGCGCCATGGCATTGGGCGCCCCCACCAAGGTCACCTTGCGCTCGTTCATCAGAGCCACCAGTTGCGGCAGCAAGGTGGCCGCCACCTTCTCGTGTACCAGCAGGGTATCGAGGGCGTTGCAGGCGGAGGGGCGCTGCACCTTGGCGTTCTCGATGACCGCCAGGGAACGCGCCAGATCGGCGCTCTCGTCCACGAAGATATGGCTGATACCGAACCCGCCGATGATGACGGGGATGGAGCTGTTCTCCTTGCACATCTTGTGAAGACCCGCGCCGCCGCGGGGTATGATCATGTCCACGTAGCGGTCGAGGCGCAGCAACTCGGCCACCAGCGCCCTGTCCGGATTGTCGATGTACTGCACCGCCGCCTCGGGCAGGCCGGACGCCGCCAGGGCATGCTGGATCACCCGCACCAGCTCCAGGTTGGAGTGGAAGGTCTCGCGACCGCCACGCAGAATGCTGGCGTTGCCGGTCTTGAGGCAGAGGCTGGCGATGTCGATGGTGACGTTGGGGCGCGCCTCGTAGATGACGCCGATGACCCCGATGGGCACCCGGCGACGGGAGAGGCGCAGGCCATTCTCCAGCACCCGGCTGTCGATTTCGGCCCCGACCGGATCGTCCAGGGTGATCACCTTGCGCACATCCGCCACTATGCCGGCAAGGCGCGCCGGGTTGAGCAGCAGGCGATCCAGCATGGCTTCCGTGAGCCCCGCCTCGCGCCCGGCGGCGATGTCTTTCTCGTTGGCCGCCAGGATCTGGGCACTGCGTGCTTCCAGTTCATCGGCGATGGCCGCCAGCGCCCGGTTCTTCTGTGCCGTGCTGACGGTGGCCAGTTGATAGGCGGCTTCACGGGCCGCCTGCCCCATTTTCTCCAGACTCATCACAGTTCCCTTTTGTTCATGCGGTACCGCCCTGTTCAGAGCAGCACCATGTCATCACGGTGGATGGCCACGGCCCCATAGCCGTAACCCAATACCTGTTCAATCTGATCCGAGTGGACACCCCGCAGCCGATCCAGCTCCAGATGGTCGTAACGGCAGATACCGCGAGCCAGCTCGCTCCCCTTGGGATCCAGGATACGCACCACGTCGCCACGCACGAAATCTCCCTTCACCGCGACGATGCCCTTGGGCAGCAGGCTGGAGCCCTTCTCCTGCATGGCGGCCACGGCCCCCTGATCCACCTGCACTTCGCCGTGAGGAGGGGGCCCTGCCAGGATCCAGCTCTTGCGCCCTTCCAGGGGGGATGCCAGGGCCGGGAACAGGGTCCCCACCCGCTCCCCGGCGGCGAGGCGGCCGATCACTTCCGGGATCTGGCCGGTGGCGATCACCACGTCCACCCCGGCGCGGCGCGCCACGTCGGCGGCCTGCAACTTGGTGGCCATGCCACCGGTGCCAAGGCCGCTCACGCTGTCACCGGCGAGGGAGCGCAGGGTGTCGTCTATGGTCTGCACCTCTTCGATGAGCTGGGCATCCGGGTTGGTGCGCGGGTCGGCGGTGAAGAGTCCCTTCTGATCCGTGAGCAGGATCAGCAAGTCCGCATCCGCCAGGATGGCGGCACGGGCGGAGAGGTTGTCGTTATCCCCCACCTTGATCTCGGCAGTGGCCACGGCGTCGTTCTCGTTGATGACGGGGATGATGCGGTGATCGAGCAGGGTGCGCAGGGTGTCGCGGGCATTGAGGTAGCGCTCCCTGTCTTCCAGGTCGGCGCGGGTCAGCAGCATCTGGCCGATGTGCAGCCCGTAGAGGTTGAACAGGTCCTGCCATACCCGGATGAGCTGGGTCTGACCCACCGCCGCCAGCATCTGTTTGTTCGGCAGGGTAGGCGCCAGCGGAGGGTGGCCCAGATGCTCACGACCGGCGGCGATGGCCCCCGACGTGACCAGCACGACACGGTGCCCGTGTCGATGCAAGGCGGCACATTGTCTGACCAGCTCGACCATGTGGGCACGGTTGAGGCGGGCAGATCCCCCGGTGAGCACGCTGGTGCCCAGTTTGACGACTATGGTTCTGTTTTCCATGGGAACGAAGGGTTAGAAAAGTAAGGAATCCCTTTATACCCACGCCCCCCCTGCCCTGCAAGGCAATTAAGCCTCGCCAGGCAGTTGCGGGCTCGGTGACAAAGCATCGGGGTACCCCGCACCGGGAAGATGCGGGGCTTGGGGATCAGGCTGCCGTCACGCTCAGTTCGGCAGTCACCTGCTTCGCGGGGGAGAGAGTACACTCCAGCTGGGTCAACTTGCCGCTGATCAGCTTGTAGAAATGTTGCAGGGTGCGTTCCACTTCCGCCTGATGCTTCTTGGGCAGCGCCTTGTCGATCCACTCCCCGTCCGCGTTGTAGAATCCCGTCTGATAGTGGTAGCTGAAGCTGTGATCCGCCTGCTCCAGCACCAGCCACCAGCCCCAGAACTCCCGCTTGTCCGGGGCAGGCTTGGCGCTGACGCAGACGGACAGGCAGTCAAAGCGGTAGCGGCCCTCCTCGCACAGGTCTTCACGCAAATAGGGGCCAATGGCCGCGAACTGCCGCAGCAATCGCTTGTAAGTCACTCTTTCTGACATGCTAACCTCCCTGTTGAACAAGCCATACCATCACATGGTGATGTTACATTTTTAGTTTTATATCATATACATAAGTGCTTTTTGAGCCAATCTACCGTCTCTTTCAGTGCCTCGTCATAGACCTCGAGCAGCGGCTGCTTGTCAAACACCACCGCCTTGCCGTTGCGACTCGCAGCGGCCAATGCCCGGACATCCTGCTCGGGACAAATAAAATCTTTCTTGTGCCCGATACTCAATATCGGCACGGAAGTGCGACTCCCCAGCAATCCCTGGGTCTTGAGGGAGAAGACCTGGCACTTGGTGCGCAGCAGATCCCATTGGGCCGCGTCCGCCCCCAGCCGGTTCGCCAGCCCGTCGCGCATCATGCGCGGGCAGCGGGCGAACATCTCCTGATTGGTGAACACCTGGTTGATGCCGGCACCGATGCAGACCACGGTCCTAAGCTTGAACGGCTCGACGAAGGCGAGACGAGCCGCCACATTGCCGGCGAGGCGGAACCCCACCATGGCGATGCGCTGGTGATCGACCCAGGCCACCTCCGAGAGGTAGTTGAGCACCGCCTGGTGCAGGCGGCTGGTGTCCTGCACCAGGGGCCAGTGCTCGGCATAGCCGGTGCCCGGCATGTCCAGGGAGAGCATCCCGATGCCGTGGGGCTCGAGACACTTGAAATAGAAGTTGAGGAAGTCCACCTGAAGCGAATCGATGCCACCGCTGATGATGACCAGGGGCACAGGTTTCTCGGTGGTGGGCAGATGCAGGTAGCCCTGGATGGTCTTGCCCCGAAACGGGACCTGCAACTCCTTGAGGGGCACCTTGAACAGGCGTCCGGCCTCGCGATAGGCCATGTTGCCGAGCAACTGGGCCTGATCCGCCAGCTCGTCGTGCTTGAGGTGGGGGTAGCTTGCGATGGAGTAGTAGCGCACTGCCTTGAGCAGGCTCTTCAGCGCCGCGGCGCGATCCCCTTCCCCCAGCAGCGTCCGCCCCGTATTGAAATAACGGCCGGCGAGCTGGCTCCACTCATAGACCCAGTTGCCGGGCACATAGCCCTTGATGGTGTCCAGATAGCGTTCGTGACTGCGCTCCCCCTGCCCCATGGCGATGTGCGCCAGGGTCTGCTCCACCTCGACGGGATCGGCCCCCTGCCAGGCCCAGGTCGGTCTGCGCAGCAGGCGATACCAGCGGGGCGACAGGGCGCCATCGATGAAGCTGTCAGACAGTGCGCTGTCTTGCTCGTCGACGGGGCTAGAGTTGGAGACTTCGGAAGTTTCCAATACCTTTTTGACCCGGGTAAACAGCTTTTCCGTCAGATTGGTATCGTCGTTTGGTTCCAAAATGGTGGCTCTTCTGTCTCAAACAATGTCCCATCTTAACCACTTTTCACATCGAGCAGCCACACCAGAAACGCATTGAGCCCCAAAAGGGGCTCAATGTGGTCAACCTTGCATCACGACGGATCAGTCCGCTCCCGAATGCCGGGGAGTCACTGGTCGCGACCAGTGCGGCGATTACGCTTCGTCGCAGATCGGCTTGGCGAACTCCAGCGCCATGTCCCAGGGCTGTTCAATCCAGGTATCCTGCGGAATGGCGACTTCGAAGTCATCCACCAGGGGTTCGCCCATGGGCTTGGCGAAGATGGTGATGAACTTGGCTCTGGGGTAGAGCTCGCGGATCGCCTTGGCGGTGCCGCCGGTGTCCACCAGATCGTCCACCACCAGCCAGCCTTCGCCGTCACCTGCGGTGGTGGCAGCCTTCACCACCACCAGCTCGCGCTGGTTGTCGTGGTCATAGCTGGAGATGCAGAGGGTTTCGACATTGCGAATGCCAAGTTCGCGGGCCATCAGGGCCGCAGGCACCAGACCACCGCGACTGACGGCGATGATCCCTTTCCACTGGCTGACAGGCAGTTGACGACGGGCCAGACGGCGCGCTTCGCGTTGCAGGTTATCCCACGATACATAGAACTTTTTTGGCATGCTATCGATCTCAACGAGTTATAAAGCAATCACTTATGAGGCGAAACCCGGCAAAGAGACGGGTTCAGGTCAATTCTGGCACCCCGTTTCCCGAATTTTGCTTGCACTTTTTCGGCCTCGGGGCTGACGCCTCGGCGGCAAAAACGGATGCAATGCGAACAGGGATGGGGTGTAGCTGGCGGCCATGTCGGGTGGACTCCCGATCTCGGGCCGGCTGTTGGGCCGGTATGATAGCACTCTTTATGGATAAATTGAGCGGCAAACGTATGCGAAAAACAGGAAATGTCCGCCATCTTCCGCTCTGTCGCCCTTTTGGGAGGGCTCCGGCGGCACCGAAATGGTAGCCGTTCGACACCCAAATGACTTTCGGGCAAAAAAATAGCAGGGGGAGGAGAGGATCCTCACGCACCTGCTGCTGTTACCTGTGACGCCTGCGAGCCTTAACGGCGGGTAGCGTAGGGATTCGGATAGTTGAAGCCCTGGGTATAGAGAGATTGGGCAAACCAATAGGTTGAATTGCTGCCTGACATCATAAACTCCTGATTGCTTAACAAGTTACGTACCTTAATGCGGGTTCACATCCTTGAACTGACACTCGGTTCCATGGAGGCGCACTTGCTTTGCTTCGGTTCCCTGGAGGCATTGATTGTCATCCTGACAAGTGGGCTGGCCACGGCGGCTAATTTACCACCCGGCGCCCAAAAGACAATATTTTTGTGACTGGCATCACAAAATTGATGTTGTGCTGACACGAATAAGGCAGGTAGTGAAGTTCGCCATCCATGCTCCCTTTCCCAGCACAAGCAGAGCGTCATTTGCGCTGATCGCTCACATTTTTGCGTGATTGACTGTATTATCGTTATCCTCTTCCCCGGCCCGCAGAGTGGGGCCCGACATTTTCCATGCTGGTAAGGAGTCCCGACGTGGCACAGCTCAGTTCTCTGTCTCCCAAGTTGATTTGGCAATTCTTCGAGCAGATCTGCTCCATCCCCCACCCCTCCAAGCACGAAGCCCAGCTGAGCGCCTGGATCGTGGCGTGGGCCCAGGGAGAAGGCCTGGCGGTCAAGCAAGATGCCGTCGGCAACATCATCATCAAGAAACCGGCCACGCCGGGGATGGAAAACCGCAAGGCCGTGGTGCTGCAAGCCCACATCGACATGGTGCCCCAGGCCAACGCCGACACCCAGCACGACTTCACCACCGATCCCATCGATGCCTACATCGATGGCGAATGGGTCACCGCCCGTGGTACCACCCTGGGTGCCGACAACGGCATGGGCATGGCGGGTTGCCTGGCCGTGCTGGCCGACAAGACCATCAAGCACGGCCCGCTGGAAGTGCTGCTGACCACCGACGAGGAGACCGGCATGACCGGCGCCTTCGGTCTGGAAGCGGGCTGGCTGGAGGGCGAGATCCTGCTCAATACCGACTCCGAAGAGGATGGCGAGGTCTACATGGGCTGCGCCGGCGGGGTCGATGCCAATATCCGCTTCCCCCTGGCGCTGGTTGCTGCCACCGAGGGTGAAGGATTCGAGCTGCAGGTCAAGGGCCTGCGCGGCGGCCACTCCGGGGTCGACATCCATCGCGGCCGCGGCAACGCCAACAAGCTGCTGGTCCGTCTGCTCAAGGCCGCCGAACCGCTGGGGGTGCGCCTTGGCGATCTCAGTGGCGGCACCTTGCGCAACGCCATCCCCCGCGAGGCCCGCGCCAGCCTGCTGGTGCCCGCCGCCAACGTGACTGACTTCAAGGCTCTGGTGGACCGCTACGCCGGCATCTATCAGAGCGAGCTGGCCGCCACCGAGGCCAACCTCACCGTGCTGCTCACCGCCCGGGAGAAACCGGCCCAGCTCATGAGCGAGTCCCTGCAAAGCCGCCTGCTGGATGCCCTGATGGCCTGCCCGAACGGGGTGATGCGCATGAGCGACGCCATCCCGGGCGTGACCGAGACCTCCACCAACCTGGGTGTCATCAAGACACTCGAGGGGGAAGTCTATGTGCAGTGCCTGATCCGCTCCCTCATCGATTCCGGTCGCGAGAACATCGAGCAGATGACCCGCTCCCTGTTCACCCTGGCCGGCGCCAGCTGCGAGTTCACCGGCGCCTACCCGGGTTGGGCCCCGAACGTTGACTCACCGGTCATGGCGCTGGTGCGAAGCAGCTACCAGACCCTGTTTGGCGAGATGCCGAATGTCATGGTGATCCACGCAGGCCTCGAGTGCGGTCTGTTCAAGAGCGCCTACCCGGACTGGGACATGGTCTCCTTCGGCCCGACCATCCGTGGCGCCCACGCACCGGGGGAGAAAGTACACATCCCGGCGGTCGAGCGTTTCTGGCAACTGCTGGTTCACGTGCTGGAACATATCCCGGCCAAGTAAGCCAGCTCACGACCATACCGATGCCCCGCCCCGTGCGGGGCATCTTTTTTGTGCTCCCTCCTCGGCCACCTCTCTCATATCCCCGATTCCACGCGTGGCACTGGCTTGAAACCGTATCCATGAACAGGTCTGCATTTGAAAACCCTTTCCATGATTTATGTAAATTTACAACACAAAAAGTTGATCCAGCTCACATATACCCCTAGGATCAGAACGTGACCAAGGTCACACAACCCATGAACCACAGAGAAACGAGGTCATCATATGTTCGAGAATCTGGCAGTGCTGTTCCACCTGAAGGGTGCAACCAGCAAGAAAGGTGCTGAAGAGAAAGACACTTATGCGCCTGCAACCCGCAATTACTACTTCCGTTATGGCGCCTGATATCGCCTGTCCGGAAGTTGAAATTGGCAACGTAATAAAACTACAAAACAACTCAGCAATCCACACAACAGCCACCCCCATCGGGGCGCTGTCCTGCCCGGGCCAGAATTCCCACGGCCAAACCTGAACTCCAACCATGAAGATGGGGCCCGCAGGCCCCATTTTTTTATCCCGTTTCCGCCTCTATTGCGCCTCCTCGGTGCCACCTTGCAGCGATGCCGGTCGCGACGCGGCGGGCGCCGGCATCATATCGCCTTTCCCAGTGGCACCGCCTCCTGCACGGGCAAGGGGAAATGGCAGGCCACCTGATGCCCCTGCCCGCCGCACGCCTCAAGGGCGGGCGAGCGGGTGCGGCACAGATCCGTTGCATGGGGGCAGCGCTGGTGAAAGTGGCAGCCACTCGGCGGCGAGATGGGGGACGGCACATCCCCCGTCAGCAGGATGCGCTGGCTGCGCCGCCGTGGATCCGGCACCGGAATGGCGGAGATGAGCGCCTGGGTATAGGGATGGCGCGGTGCCAGGTAGAGTGCCTGGGCCTCGGCCAGCTCGACGATCCGGCCCAGATACATCACCGCAATCCGGTCCGAGATGTGCTTGACCACCGACAGGTCATGGGCGATGAAGATGATGGCGAGGTTCATCTCCCGCTGCAGATTGAGCAGCAGGTTCACGATCTGGGACTGCACCGACACGTCGAGCGCCGACACCGCCTCGTCACACACCAGCAGCTTGGGCTTGAGGGCGATGGCGCGGGCGATGCCGATGCGCTGTCGCTGGCCGCCAGAGAACTCATGGGGGTAGCGATCCACCGCGCTGCCGGGCAAGCCGACTTTCTCCAGCAGCTCCTGCACCCATGTCCGGCGCTGTTCGGCGTTGCCCTTACCGTGGATGATGAAGGGCTCCTCCAGGATCTGCCCAACCGTGTGGCGGCTGTTGAGGGATTCTGCGGGATCCTGGAACACGATCTGCATCTCCTGACGCAGGGATCGCATCTCCTTGGGCGAGAGGTGGGTGATGTCACGCCCCTCGAAGGTGATGGAGCCGGCGCTCGGCTCGAACAGCTTGAGCAACGAACGCCCCAGGGTGGACTTGCCGCATCCCGACTCCCCCACCAGGCCAAGGGTCTCCCCCTGCCTGAGATCAAAGCTGATGCCATCCACCGCGTAGACGGTGTATTGCTTGCGCAAGAAACCGCCACCCATCTTGAAATGCTGCTTTAAATTGCTTACCGACAACAAGCTGGTCATGACTTCCATCCCCGACGATTCATGGCAGCAGACGACCAGGTCGCCTTCCCGCCGCCAGGCTGCCCTGCGACACCCCGTACCCACACCAGGCCGTTCATAGGCTCACCTCCTTCCAGTGGTGGCAGGCCACCCCGTGGCGTTCGCTCAACTGCTCGGTCACCGGTATGGTCTCCACGCAAAGGGGCGTGGCATGGGGGCAGCGGTTGGAGAAACGGCACCCCGCCGGCATCTCGTGCAGGGCGGGCACCTGACCCTTGATGGTCTTGAGCAGGCTCTTTGGCACATCTTCCAGACGCGGGATCGAGGCCATCAGACCATGAGTATAGGGATGGCGCGGGTGGTCAAACAGTTCATAGATATCGGCCCGCTCCACCGCACGCCCGGCATACATCACCACCACCTCGTCGCACAGCTCCGCCACCACCCCGAGATCGTGGGTGATGAAGATGATGGCCATGCCGGTCTGGGCTTGCAGCTCCTTCATCAGATCCAGGATCTGGGCCTGGATGGTCACATCGAGCGCCGTGGTCGGCTCGTCGCAGATGAGCAGGGCAGGTTCGCAGGCCAGCGCCATGGCGATCATCACCCGCTGGCGCATGCCGCCGGAAAGATTGTGGGGATAAGCCGCGAAACGCTGGGCAGGCTCGGGGATCCCCACCTTCTTCAACATGGCGATGGCGGCGTCACGGCGTTGGGCCTTGCTGTAATCGGGGCGGTGGAGGCGAAACACCTCCATCAGCTGATCGCCGACCGTCTGCACCGGGTTGAGGGCCGTCATGGGCTCCTGAAAGATCATGGAGATACGGTTGCCGCGCACCTTGTACATCTGCTCCGGCGGCAGATTGAGCAGCTCCTCCCCCTGAAAGCGGATGGAGCCCCCTACCACCTGACCGTGAGGCCTTGGCAGCAACCCCATGATGGCCAGCGAGGTGACGCTCTTGCCGCAGCCGGACTCGCCGACGATCCCCAGGGTCTGGCCCGGGGCGACCTGGAAGCTGACCCCGTCGAGCACCTTGATCTTGCCGTCGTCGACGGCGAACTCCACCTCGAGATCCCGCACCTCGAGGATGGGGGACAGAGACTGCCCCTCATGATCTCTGGTGCCGGGGGCGGTGGCCTGTGTGTTGGGCATGACTGCTGCTCCCTTCTGGGCCACATCAATGATGTGCATAGGTCTTGTCGATCAGGGTGATGGGGGCCAGCGCCTTGCCGTCAGCCTTGGCCTTCTGGGTCTCCTCCTTCACCTTGGGATCGATCCAGAGCAGGCCGCCACTGCTGTGGGGGTAGCCATCCATGGGCCAGTAGAGCAGATCCGGGGTGTTGCGGGTGGCGGGCACCTCCGGCAGCATCACATAGCGCCAGCTGCTGGCTCGCACGTAGTTGAGCTGGACGCCGGGCACGAAGATGGCGAGATCATAGATCCGCTGCTGGATCTGGTGGGAAAGCGCGGCCCGCTTGTCCATGTCGAACTCGACGTTGTAGGCGTCGATCAGGCTGTCGAGCTCTTTGTCAGCCACGTTGAACAGGTTGTTGGTCTGGGGCTTGTTGGCGTTGTCGGAGTGGAAGGACTCCCAGTATTGCGGATAGAGACCGCCGCCCCCCCAGCCAAGCCAGGCCGCCTCGTGTTTCTTCTCCAGCATCACCTTGAAGCCGGTGGCGCCATCCACCAGATTGAGCTCCAGATCCAGGCCCGCCTTCTTGGCCTCTTCCTTGAGCACGGTCAGCCGCTTGGAGTGCTCCTGGCTGGTGTAGGTGAGGGCCAGGGTGAGCCGCTCTCCCTTGTCGTTTTGCAGGATGCCGTCCGGTCCCTGCTTGCCGTAACCGCCCTTGGCGAAGTACTCCCGTGCCTTGGCGATGTCGTAGGCCCGCTCAGGGAGCGCGATGTCGGTGAAGGCCCCGAAGCCAGAGCCGAAGGTGGTAGCGCGGTCATAGTCGCCGTGCAGCACCGTCTCTATCATCTTGTCGATGTTGAAGGCGTGCTGGATACCGAGCCGCACGTTGAGATCCGCCAGCTTGTGATTGGCCACGTTGAGGTGAACCCCCTGCCCCCCCTGCTTGGTGTCGGTCATGGCCATCACCTTCTGCACGTATCCCTGCTTGTACTCCGGTGTGACCGCCTTCTCATGCCACCAGTTGGGCAGGATCATCTCGAAGGTGTCCAGCTCCCCCTTGAGGAAGTGGCGGAACGCGATGTTGTGGTCGCGGATCACCTGCACCTTGATGGTGTCGAGGTTGAACCTGTGCTGGTTGTAGCGATCGTCTTTTGCCCACCACTCCTTCTGCTTGCTGAAGGTGACGGACTTGCCCTTTTTTACGTCGCTCATCACGTAGGGGCCCGTGGTGGGTACCACGGCCCAGTTGTACTGCTTCACCCAGTTCGGGCCCATCTTGTAGTAGTGCTTGGGCTGGGGCCACAGTTCGGTGGTGTTGAGGAGATCGAGCTTGGCCTTGCGGCTGCCCGCCTTGACCAGGATGGTGTGGTCGTCAATCTTCTCCACCGCCACCACCTCGGTGGTGTAGTAGTTGTTGAACCAGGGGCCCTTGATGTCCTTGGAGCGCATCATCTCGTAGCCGAAGGTGTAGTCATCGGCGGTGACCGGCTTGCCGTCGGACCACTTGGCGCGCGGGTCGAGCCTGAAATAGACGGTCTGGCTGTCCGGCGCGATGGCCCAGGCACTCGCCAGGGCCGGAATGGGGTTGCCCGTGTTGGGATGGAAGCTGATGAGCCTCATCTGGTTGTCGAGGATGAAGGAACGGAACGAGCCGTTGGAATCCGGCCCCACGGTGCGAAACGTCAGCGGGAAGCTGTCGACGAAGAGATTGAGGTTGCCGCCGGGCAGCGCCTTGGGAGAGGCGAACACGGGGTCGGTGTCGTTGGTTTCCCACGTCAGATCCGCGGGCAGGCTGGCCGCCCACACCCAGGATCCGTTCAACAGCAGAAAGAGAGCACCTGTCCATTTGATTTTATTGTTCATGTTTGACTTCCTGGTCATGCCCCTGCACTGGGGGCGTCTTCATTAAGGGTCCTGTCGATGTGCCCAGGCAAGGCGCCACCGCTCACTGATAACGGGTAAATTTGCGCGGATCGAACGCCTCCCGGATGGCCTCCCCGATGAAGGAGACCATGATGAGCACCAGACTCACCGCCGCCACCACCGAACTCACGATCCAGATGGCGTCGAGGTTGTTGATCCCCTGGGAGAGCAGCTCCCCCCAGCTCGGGGTCGGCGGCGCCAGGCCAAAGCCCAGGTAGTCCAGCGCCGTCAGGGTGGAGATGTTGCCCACCACGGCAAACGGGGCCAGGGTGACGATCATCATCAGGGTATTGGGCAGAATGTGGTTGAAGATGATGCGCCTGGTGCTCGCCCCCTGGGCCCGCGCCGCCATCACGTAGTCCCGCGCCCGCTCCTTGTAGGTGAGGGTGCGCATGTACCAGGTGATCCCCATCCAGCCGAACAGCACGTTGATGCCGACGAACAGGCCGAAGTTCGGCTTGGCCAGGGAGACCAGGATCATGATGACGTAGAGGAAGGGCACCTGGGACCAGATCTCGATGAAACGCTGCATCAGGAGATCGAACCGACCGCCGAGGAACCCCATCATGCAGCCGATGCTGACCCCGATGACATAGCTCGCCACCAGCGCGATGAAGGCAAAGCCGATGGCAATGCGAAAGCCGTAGACCAGCCGTGCCAATACGTCGCGACCGCTGGTGTCGGTGCCGAGGAAGTGGCGCTCCGCCAGGCTCGGGGCATAGGGCGGATAGGCTTCCTCCTTGAAGTCCTGCTCATAGGGGTTCCAGGGGACCAGGGGCAGCAACACCCAATCCCCCTTATCTTCCTTCGCAAATTGGCTCTTGAGCTGGCGGTAGTTGGTCTCGTACTCGTAGTCGAGCCCGAAGTGCTGGCCCGGGATCACGTCCCCATAGGTGGGGAAATAGAGCTCCCCCTGATAACTCACCGCTAGGGCCCGGCTGTTGACCAGCAGTTCCGCCAGCAGAGAGATGACCACCAGGACCGAAAAGATGACAAAGGAGTAGTAGCCGCGCTTTATCGACTTGAAGCGCTTGAGTTTTTTCAGCGTTACCGGATTCAGGTTCATGCTCACTCTCCAAACCGCACGCGGGGATCGACCAGGGCAACGCAGATGTCGGAGACAATGTTGCCCACCAGCATCAGCATGGAGGTGATGGCCAGAATGCCCATGACGGTGGGGTAATCCCGCTCGACAATGGCCTCATAACCGAGCAGGCCGATGCCGTCGATGTTGAAGATGGTCTCGATGAGGAAGGAGCCCCCGAAGAAGACGGTGAGCACCGACCCCAGGTGACTCGCGATGGGGATCAGGCTGTTGCGCATGGCGTGATCGGTCACCGCCTTGCGAAACGGCAGCCCCTTGGCCACGGCGGTGCGCACATAATCCGCCGACAGGTTCTCCATCAGGCTGTTCTTCATGGTCATGGTGAGGATGGCGAAATCCCCGATGGCGTAGGCGATGAGGGGCAGCAGGGCGTGGGCGAAGACGGTGCGGATCTGATCCCAGCTGCTCTCCATCCCGTCAAACTCGTCCCCCGGGAAGCCCCCCATGGGCAGCCACTCCAGATGGAACGCAAAGACGGTGATGAGGAAGATCCCCACCACGTAGGCGGGCAGCGCATAGGCCATGTAGATGAGCATCGAGCTCAGGGAATCGAAGCGGCTGTTGTGCCTGAGCGCCTTGGCCACCCCGAGCGGGATGGAGACGGCATAACTCAGCAGAAAGGTGGCGAGCCCGAAGAAGGCGGTCACCGGCAACCTCTCCTTGATGAGATCCCACACCGGCTCGTAATAACGGGTCGACTCCCCGAGATCCAGCACCGCCAGCTTCTGCAACCAGTCCCAGTAGGCGACCAGCATGGGCTTGTCGAGGCCGTAGAACGCCTTGAGCTCTTCAATCTGTTCGTCGGAGAGTGCCTGCGCCCCCTTGCTGCCACTGGAGCGGCCTGACTCGTTTTGCGAGACCTGCGCCTGCAGCAGCATGCGCTCGACCGGGCCGCCCGGCACGAAGCGGGTGATGGTGAAGACGAGCAGGGTGATACCGAGAAACGTCGGGATGATCAAAAGCATCCGACGTAGGAAATACGACAGCATGGTGGAACCTCGTCCTTGTTGTTCTTTTATGGCCAGTCACATCCGGTGACGGGCCTATCCTTACCTGGCATTACTCACTGAATTGACTGGCATTGACAGACAATCCGGCTCGGTCACTGTAAAAGCTCTGCAACAAAAATCAAGTAGAACCCAGTCTGCGACCGGGAATGTCCCCCCGCAGCATATCCCGCGGATGATTTTTTCCAAAAAACCCAACTTCAATATAAAAAACTGCTACGCCGCCCCGTCAAACTCGATTTTAATTATTAAAAAATTAATTACACAGGTGTTTTAATCCATACCAATCAGAACAAAATCAACAAGTTAAGAACAAGTCGGGTTATTTTCTCATTTACCTATAAAAGAAGAGGGATAGCCGCCCCCACCCTCCGTTCCCCGGAAAACGCTCTCGCCATAAAAGCAGATGAAAATACTGCAAAAAACCGTTTTCTCGATATCGACACTGGAGTGACAAGCGACTTATCGATAAGTTCAAAAATAATCAATAAAATTGTAAAAATCGAACTTAACAACATCTTTACATAAGTTGATGCGGCATTTACGGAATAAAACGCCAAAAATATTCCATCAAGTGCATATTCCCATCTAATTCCCCCTGCAGCCCCCATCCCCGCCGCTCCATTTGACGTCCATCACCAAACCTTGATAAGCCTTACGCACCGCTCCAACGAGGGCGGTAATGGAAGCAAACAATAAACAATCAGGAAGGATACTAGCGATGCTTAGGAAAAGCAGACTCTCTGCTGCCGTAGCGTTTGCCTTGGCGAGCGCGGCAGTTGTGGCCACCCCTGTCCTGGCCGAAGAGGGCCAGAACGTAGAAAAACTGCAAAAAATCAAGGTCACCGGCTCGCGGATCTCCCGGGTCGATGTGGAAGGCGCCACCCCGGTCGTCTCCGTGACCAAGGCGAAAATCGAGCAATCCGGTCAGCAGACCGTCGCCGATTACCTCAAGCAAGCCTCCTACAACTCCTTTGGCGGCGTCTCCCCTGCCTCCGGCAGCTCCTTCCAGTCCCAATCCACCGTCGGCCTGCGCGGCCTGGGTTCCGAGCGTACCCTGGTTCTGCTGAACGGCAAGCGGGTAGCGGGTTCCCCCACCATGGGCGGCACCTCCATCAACCTCAACACCATCCCCATGGCCGCCGTTGAGCGGGTCGAGGTCAACCTGGACGGCGGCTCCGCCATCTACGGTTCCGACGCCATTGGTGGCGTGATCAACGTGGTGCTCAAAGAGGGCTACGAAGGGCTGGACTTCCAGGGCCGCATCGGCTCCCCGAGCGAAGAGGGCGGCGACGAGAAGAGCGGCTCCATCGTGGCAGGGGTGGCCGGCGAGAAGGGCTCCCTGATGGCGGTCTACGAGCACGACAAGAAGGACGTCATCTACGCCCGGGATCGTGACTATCTCTCCAAACAGGGTAACGACTCCCCGAGCCCCTACGGCCGCAACGTGGAAGGGATCACGGGTCTTGACGCCAACGGCGACCCCATCTGGAAATACGGCCCCCTGGCCGGCGCCACCAATGCCGACGGCTCATGCAAGGAGCCCTTCGTCGGGTTCGAGGGCGGCTGTAACTTCAACTACGGCCAGGTCGCGGCCACCACGGCCTCCCGCAGCCGTGACACCCTGTACGTGAACGGTCGCTACCACATCAACGACAACGTGGACTTCGTGCCGCAGATCATCGGCTCCCGAGTCGAGAGTTTCGGCCGCTTCGCCCCGGCCGCCGGTGCCTTCACCATTGACCCGGCCAACCCGAAGAACGCCCAGTTCTTCGCCGACAACGGCCTGGATGCCGCCGCCACCCAGGGTCTGGGTGAGGCTGCCTACGCCTACTACCGCTTCAGCAACGTCGGTCCCCGTGACAACTATGTCACCGACACCACCGGCAGCATGAACCTCGGCTTTGAAGGCACCATCGCCACCGAAAGCGTCGGCGACATGCAGTGGAACGCCGGCTACATGTACTCCAAGACCGACAACAAGGAGAACGGCACCGGTTACGTGCTGAAGTCCGCCGCCCAGCAGGCGGTCGCAGACGGCAAGTTCGTCGGTGGCGAGTTCGACGCCTCCACCACGGCCTCCATGGCCGCCGACACCAGCCGCCGCTCCACCATGGACTTCTACCAGTGGTACGCCGGTGTCCAGTGGGACATGGGTGAACTGCCGGCCGGTCCGGTCAGCTGGTACGCCGGTGCCGAGTACAACGACTGGGTCTATGCCGACAAGTACGACGCCCAGTCCGAAGCCGGCAACATCATCGGCTCCTCCGGCAACTCCTCCGGTGGCGTGCGTGACGTGACTGCCGCCTACATCGAGTCCCTGGTGCCCATCACCGAGCAGATCGAGCTGAACGTGGCCGGTCGCTTCGACAAGTACAGCGACTTCGGCAGCGCCTTCTCCCCCAAGGCGAGCCTGCGTTACCAGCCGCTGGACAACCTGATGCTGCGCACCTCCTGGTCCCGTTCGTTCCGCGCCCCCAGCCTGAGCGATCTCTACTCGGCTGACTCCTTCTCTGCCGACTGGGCGAAGGATTACGTCTACTGCGAGGCCAACGGCATCTCCGCGGCTGACTGCCCGAACCGCCAGTACGACACCACCCGTACCTCCAACGAGGAGCTGAAGGAAGAGACCGCGGACACCTGGAACTTCGGGGTGGCCTACAGCCCGGTGGATGACCTGAACCTCTCCCTGGACTACTACACCATCAAGATCGAGGACGTGATCCAGCTGAACTCCCTGCAGTCTCTCATCTATGACGAACTGAACAGCGGCAGCTCCAGCAGCATCACCCGCAACAGCCAGGGCAAGATCAGCAACGCCATCGCGCCCATGGTCAACCTGGGGACCCTCGAGACCTCCGGCCTCGACCTGAAGGTGGATTACACCTACGACCTGAACTACGCCACCGTGCGTTATGACCTGGGCGGTACCTACATCCTGAAGTACAAGGAAGGTCTGTACGCCGGTGGTCCCGTCATCGACAAGATCGGCCAGAACGGTCTGCCCCAGATGCGCTTCAGCTCCGGTGTGGGTGTCAACGTTCCCCAATGGTGGAATATGGATACCTACCTGAGCGCGAACTACATCGACTCCCAGAGCCAGGACTACATCGCCGATACCGGTGAGGAAGTGGGCCACATCGCGTCCCAGACCACCTGGAACCTGAACGTCGGCGTGGAAGCGCCCTGGAACGGCAAGATCCAGGTCGGCGTGAAGAACATGTTCAACGTGGGCCCGTCCCTCGAGAGCGATGGCTTCACCTATGACGACGAGCTCTACAGCATCGACGGTCGCATCTACTACCTCGACTACAGCCAGAAGTTCTAATCCACCAGCAAACCACAAGCCGGCCCGTTCGGGCCGGCTTTGCCCAAGGTCCCAAGGAAGTTACGGAGATAGGGTAATCCTATGAAGACAAGGACAATTACAATGAAGAAAGCGCTCCTCGGCAGCCTGATTTCGGCTGCCTTGCTGACCAGCTTCAATCTGAGTGCCGCCACCGCCGGTCAGGCCGTGGACGCTCAAGCCGCCACCGACAATGCATCCAAAGTTTCCCAGCAGAAGATCGACAGCTACGCCGAATCTGCCGAGTCTGCCCTGGCCCAGTACAAGGCCGCCCTGCGCCAGGTAGACAGCCTGCGCGCCTACAACGAGCAAGTGGGCAAGATGGTCGACTCCCAGAGCGCCGAACTCGCCTCCATGCAAAAGCAGATCGCCCAGATCGACCAGACCAGCACCGAAGTGGTGCCCCTGATGCTCAAGATGATCGACTCCCTCGAGCAGTTCGTCTCCCTGGACCTGCCGTTCCAGAAGGTGGAGCGTGAGGACCGCGTGGCGGCCCTGACCGATCTCATGAACCGGGCCGACGTCACCATCTCCGAGAAGTACCGCAAGATCCTCGAGGCCTACCAGATCGAGGAGGGCTTCAGCCGCACCATCGAAGCCTACAAGGCGAGCCTGGACAAGGATGGGGACGAGAAGACCTACGAGTTCCTGCGCGTCGGCCGCATCGCCCTGCTCTACCAATCCCCGGATGGCAACGAGACCGGCATGTGGAACAAGAAGACCCGCCAGTGGGAAGTACTGCCCCAGGAGTATCGCAGTGCGGTTGAACAAGGCCTTCGCATCGCGAAGAAGCAGGCGCCCCCCGCCCTCATCAAGCTGCCGGTTCAAACTGCGGAGAAAGCATCATGAAAGGAATCAAACTTGCCATCGCCTCGCTGATCGCGGGCGCTACCCTGGTCACCCTGCCGGTGACCGCCGCCGAGAAGCCGGTGGATCTCAACGCCCTGCTCAATCAGGTCAAGGCCGCCAGCACCAGCGAATCCCAGCTCAACAAGGAGCGGGAAGCCCGCTTCCTGGCTGACAAGAACGAACAAGGGGCCCTGCTCGCCAAGGCCAAGGCGGATCTCGCCGCCGAAGTCGCCAGGGGCGAAAAGCTCAAGGCCACCTTCGATGCCAACGACAAGCAGCTCACCGAGCTGACCGAAACCCTGCGCCAGCGCTCCGGCAACATGGGCGAGATGTTTGGCGTGCTGCGCCAGTTCGCCGGTGAATTCAAGGGGATCTTCAATGCCTCCGCCCGCCGGGTCGAACATCCGGAGCAGACCGCCCTGCTGACTCGCCTGGCCGAGAGCAAGGAGCTGCCCTCCAGCGATGACCTGACCGCCTTCTGGACCACCACCCTCAGCCGCATGGTCGACGGTGGCAAGGTAAGCCAGATCCCGGCCACCGTGGTCTACGGCGAGGGCAACCAGGCCCAGAAGACCGTGACCCAGATAGGCGAGTTCAACACCGTCTCCGAAGGCAAGTACCTCACCTTCGTGCCGGAGACCGGCAAGTTCGAGCAACTCTCCCGCCAGCCCGAGAACGCGGTGCTGGAACCGGTCGCCAAGTTTGAACAGGGTGGCGGCAGCGTCGAACCCATCTTCATCGACCCGTCCCGCGGCGTGATCCTCTCCCTGCTGGTGCAGTCGCCGACCCTCAAGGAGCGCATCGATCAGGGTGGCTCCGTGGGCTACGTGATCCTGGCGCTGGGTGTCATCGGTACCCTGCTGGCCCTGTTCTGCGGTGCCCGTCTCTCCCTCATCGGCGGTGCCATGCGCAAGCAGCTGAAATCCGAGCAGATCATCAAGGGCAACCCCATCGGCGAGATGCTGGGTGCCTACCAGGATCACCGGGGTGACAACATCGAGGATCTGGAATCCAAGCTCGACGAGATCATCCTGCGCAACGTGCCCAAGCTGGAGAAGGGCATCAGCCTCATCAAGCTGATCGCCTCCGTCGCCCCGCTGCTGGGCCTGCTGGGTACCGTGGTCGGGATGATTGCCACCTTCCAGGCCATCACCCTGTTCGGTACCGGCGATCCCAAGCTGATGGCGGGCGGTATCTCCGAGGCCCTGGTGACCACCATGCAGGGTCTGGTCGTGGCCGTGCCCATGCTGTTCCTCTACACCATCGTGCAGACCCAGAGCCGCCGTCTGATCCAGGTACTGGAAGAGCAGAGCGCCGGTTTCGTTGCCCGTTATCAGGAACGTCTGCACGCCGCCAAAGCCGCAGCCTAAGGAGTCACCCATGTGGTTCTGGTTGATTGAAGAAGTCGAGTCGGTCCGCCGGTTTCTGGGATTGGGGGGCGACGTACTGGTCGCCCTGTTCTTCCTGACCCTGATGATGTGGGCCCTGCTGCTGGAGCGCTGGTTCTACTTCATGGCGGTCTATCCCCAGCAGGTGAAACAGACCAAGACGGCCTGGCTGGCCCGCACCGATCACCTCTCCTGGTCCGCCAGGCAGATCCGCCGCGAGCTGGTCTCCCAGGTCGCCATGGCGGTGGACAAGGGGATGCCGGTCATCAAGGTGCTGATCGCCCTCTGCCCGCTGATGGGGCTGCTCGGGACCGTGGTAGGCATGGTGCAGGTGTTCGATACCCTGGCCATCACCGGCACCGGCTCCCCCAGGGCGATGGCCTCGGGGATCTCCAAGGCGACGGTACCGACCATGGCGGGCATGATTGCCGCCCTTTCCGGCCTGTTTTTTGTCAGCCGGCTCGATCACAAGGCCAAGCTGGCCGTGCAAAAGCTGGAAGACAACCTGAAACACGGCTGATGCAGGATGCACATCCCCGGCCGGGCCATGCCCGCCGGGGCACAGAACAAGCAAGGAGTTTTTGCCATGAGAAAACGTCACAGCGACAGCGGTGCTGACGAGGCGGCCATCGATTTGACCCCCATGCTGGACATCGTGTTCATCATGCTGATCTTCTTCATCGTCACCACCTCGTTCGTCAAGGAGTCCGGCGTGGAGATCAACCGCCCGAGCGCCAGCACGGCCGAGACGGTGAAGAAGGGGAACATCATGGTCGCGGTCCGCGAGAACGGCCAGGTCTGGGTCGACAAGCGCATCGTCGAAGTGGGTGCCGTGCGTGCCAACATCGAGCGGCTGCGGGCGGAGAACCCGGAAAGCGCCGTGGTGATCCAGGCCGACAGCGAATCCCGTTCCGGTCTGGTGGTGCAGGTCATGGACCAGATCCGCATGGCCGGTGTCCAGAACATCTCCATCGCCGCCGACAAGAGCAGCTGATGCCGGAGCGAATGCCATGAGATACCTGATATCGTTAGCGGTCTCCTGCGTGGTGGTGTTCTTCCTGTTCCTGGGAATGAACAAGCTCATCACGCCGGATCACCGGGAGCTGACGGAGCGGGAGGACGTCACCATGACCGACTTCATCCGCCTCAAGCCTCAGGAGACCTTGCAAGAGAAACAACGGGAACTGCCCAAACCGCCGCCCCCGAAACGCCCGCCGCCCCCGCCCGAGATGGAGGTGGCGAGCACGGACAGGCCGAAGATGGACAGCTCCCCCATGGACATGCCCAAACTCGACATCCCGGTCAACATCGGTGGCGGCAACGCCCTGGGTGCCTACAGCACCGGCGGCGGTGGCGGCGGCATGGGCGGCAACAACGGCGCCATCCCGATGGCGACCTTCGAGCCCATGATGCCCCGCAAGGCGGCCCTGGCCGGTCTTGCGTCCGGCAAGGTGCTGGTGGAGTTCACCGTCACCGAGCGCGGTACCGTGAGCAACATCCGCATCGTCAAGGAAGAGCCCCGCAGCTATGACCTCGGCAAGGCGGCGCGCCAGACCATCGCCAAGTGGACCTTCAAGCCGGCCATGGTGGACGGCAAGCCGCAGGCCAGTCGCATGCAGCAAGAGATCGAGTTTGCGACCAACTAAGGAGGGTGGCGATGAAAAAGTTACATACCCTGATCCTCGCCCCGGTGGCCATGGCGGTGCTGCTCAGCACCGCCACCTGGGCCGCCGAACAACCCGCCCTGTCTGACCGCGCCTACCGCGCGGTCAACAAGGCCCAGGCGTTGATCACCGAGAAGAAATACGGCGAGGCCAATGCCAAGCTGCAGGAGGCGCTGTCCGGCGCCGGCGAGCGGGTCTACGACAAGGGGGTCATTTTGCAGACCCTGGGCTTCGTGGCGGCGCAGCAGGAGAAGTACGGTCAGGCGACCAAGTACTTCGCCGACGCCATCGCCACCGGCGGCCTGCCGCCCCCGGTGGCCCAGCAGGTGCGCTACAACCTGGCCCAGCTCTACATGGCGGAGGGGAACTTCAAGGGTTCCATCAACACCATGAAGGAGTGGTTCGCAAACCTCGGCAAGGACGAGAAGCCGACCCCGCACGCCTACATCACCCTGGCCAACGCCCATGTGCAGCTCAAGCAGTACAGGGAAGCCATTCCGGCGGTGGACAACGCGATCAAGCTCTCCGCGGGCAAGGCGCCGGAGTCCTGGTACCTGCTGAAGATGGCGGCCCACTACGAGCTGAAACAGTACAAGCCGGCTACCGAGGTGCTGACCGCCCTGGTGGACCGCTACCCGGAGAAGAAGAAGTACTGGACCCAGCTCTCGGCCATGCACATGCAGGCGGGCAACGATGCCAAGGCCCTGGCGGCACTGGAAGGGGCCTACAACCTCGGCATGCTGACCGAAGCCAACGAGTTGCAGCGGCTCGCCAACTACCTCGCCTTCGCCGGCATTCCCCACCGCGCCGCCCGTGTGATGGAGAAGGCCATGAAGGAGGGGCAGATCGAGAGCACCGCGGCCAACTACAAGACGCTGGCCAACTACTGGCATCAGGCCAAGGAGCTGGACCCGGCCATCGACACCCTGGCCAAGTCCTACAAGCTGGCCCCCAATGCCGAGCTGCAGCTCAAGATGGCGCGCATGATGATCCAGAGCAAGCGCTACCAGGATCTGGTGGCCTTCGCCGCCAAGCCTGCCGCCAACGCCAGCGGCGAGCAGCGGGCGGATCTGAAGTTCCTGACCGGGGTCGCCTATTTTGAGCAGCAAAAGCCCAAGGAGGCGCTCTCCGCCTTCACTCAGGCCGCCCAGAATGGCAACGTCAGTGGTCGTGCTTCCCCCTGGATCAGCTTCTTGAAAGAGCAGCAGGGCGGCGCCGTCACCCAATAAAGCTGCGCGGCCCGGCTGGCGGGACGGGGATCTCCCCGACTCGGCATCCGGGCCGCGACACATCGACAAGGGGTCACCCCGCAGATTGCCTTGGTGGCAATTGGCCGCTCTTCGGAGCGGTCTTTTTTATGGCACCGCCCCTGCCCTTTTCCCCCTCCTTCTCCTGATGCAAGGCACAAAAAAATCCGGAGCCTGGGCTCCGGATTGGGTCGTTGCCTTGCGAGAGAACAGGCCATACAAAGTGCCGGCCTGCCGCTCAAACGGTCATCAGTAGCTGCACACCAGCTTCCAGCTGCCGTCGCCCGCCTTGGGCTCGCTGCTGGTCCACCAGTTGGCCTGCCACACCGCCTTGCCGTTGGTCATGCGGTCGGTGCCATTGGCGTGATCCCCGCGCGGCCAGGTCGGATAGGCATTGTAGTCCGCCGGGTTGACGTTCTGGCTGGCACAGGTGGTGCCACCGCTGCCGCCGTCACCACCGCCACTGCTGCCCAGCACCGCCTCGGCCAGGGCCGGGAAGTCGGACTTCAGGCCTATGGTCTGGCTGCCGGCAATCAGGCGCATGCCGCTCGGCACGCCGGCGGCCGGCAGGTAGTAGGTCATGGCCACTTCCACGTCGGTGCCCGGCGTCCAGGCTTTCCAGGCCGGCAGCGTCAGAGCCACCTTGTGGAAGTCCTTTTCATTGGCGATGCCGTCCGAGTTCTGGTTGCCACCGCTCTCCACCACTTTCAGCCCCATGCCGCTCTGGTCGGTGATGGTGTCTGAGGTGGAGGTGGGGACCAGGAACTCGATGCGGGTACCGCCCGGAATGGTCTGGGTCGACTTGTTGGTGAGCTTGAGGGTCGGGTTGATCGGGTAGTTGGAGTCCCCTTCCTTGAAGCCGGAGAGGCTCACGCCGATGTCGAGCTGGGCGGCCGGAGCCGGCAGATCGTTTTGCTTCAGGGCCGCCTTGTCGGCCTTGCTGAACTTCTCGTAGGCGAGGCTGGTGAGGGTGCTGCCCATCACGTACTCGTTCTTCGCGGCGTCGAAGTCATAGTCCCCCGCCATCTCCCAGAACATGACGCCCCCCAGGCCCCGCTTGACGATGTAGTCGAGCTTGTGACCCATGGACTCTTCATCTTCGGTGGAGAGGAACACCTTCTTCTGCTCGTTCCAGAGCCAGGGCGCATGGGCCTTGTCGTCGTAGTAACGCACATACTGGCCTTGCATCACGTGGGCCGGGTTGTTGGGATCCAGACCCCAGGCCTGGCCGTAACTCGGCAGGGTGGTGATGCCGAGGCTGGCCGCATGCTCCAGGTTCTTGGCATGCCACATGGGCACGGCGCCACCGCCAATCTCCTTGCCGTTCTTGTCAAGGTCATGCCAGATGTTGTCGATGCCCACCGCCCCGTTGCCGCACGGAATGGTGCTGCCACCGGTGCCCGGCTGGCAATCGCTCTGGCTCGGCAGCGCCGCCTTGCCACCCAGACCGTGGGTGCCACCGGTGACCCCCTGCCAGCCACGGGTGTAATAGGGCACCCCTATGTTGATCTTGCCCGCCGCCAGGGCACCGCGGAAGTAGTGGGCCGCCCAGGCGGAGTTGAGATAGCCGATGCCGCCAAACTGGGCCTGGGTGTAGACACCCCACTGGGATAACTCGGGATCCGCCTTGTTGTCGAACAGGGCGGCGTTGTGACCGACGAAGTGGTTCCAGGCGCCGTGGAAGTCATAGGTCATCAGGTTGACGTAGTCGAGGTACTGGGTGACCTGGAAGTTCTCCATGCCGCGCAGCAGGTAGGCCGAGGCCGGCGAGGCGATGGTCAGCATGTACTTGCGACCATCCTCGGTGCCGGCGCTGTCGAGCTTGTTGCGCAGGGTCTTCATCAGCACTTCATAGTTCGCAAAGAGCTTGCCGCGACACTGGTTGGAGAGCGGGAAGTCGTTGGGGTTGCCCGCATCCTTCATGGAGGTGGGGTACTCGTAGTCGATATCCACCCCATCGAAGCCGTACTGGCGGATGAAGCCCACGGCCGAGTCGGCAAAGGCGTTGATGCCGGCGGTGTTGACCGAGCAGTCGCCCTTGGTGGTGGCGGCGTAGAAGCCGCGGGTATCGGCCCAGCCCCCGACGGAGATGAGGGTCTTCACGTCCGGGTACTGCTTCTTGTACTTGGACAGCAGGTTGAAGTGACCCTGATAGGCGAACTCCGGATCCATCTCGGCGCCCGGCACCCCGTTCCAGGTCAGCTTGGTGGCGGCGTCATCCACCTTGATGGTGTGACTCTGCTCGTCCACCGCCGCGAAGGCGTAGTTGATGTGGGTGATCTTGTCCCAGGGAATGTCGCTCACCAGGTAGGCGGGCAGGCCGTTCTTGCCGGTGCGCCAGGAGGTGAAATACCCGATGACGCGGCGGCCGTGGTCATCCCCCATGCACTCGCTGCCGTCGGCGCGGTAGATCTGGCGCACGTCGCAGGAGAGGTTGCCGCCGGTGGGGGGCAGGGCCGCCTCTTCCACCTGCACGTCCACCTGGGCCGACTCGCCAGAGCGGTTGGTCTTGTCGGTCGCCACCAGCTTGAGGCCGGTCAGCCCCTTGTTCTGGGGCGTCCAGCTCAGTTGCCAGGGGGCGCTGGTGTCCTCGCCCACCTTCTGGCCATTCACGAAGAGCTCGACCTTGGCGACGTCGTCATTGGCGTCGGTGACATTGCCGCTCACGGTGAGGGCGCGGCCCAGGGTCACCCTGGCACCGACGGCCGGGCTTGCGATGCTCACCCTGGGCGCCTCTGGCGCCACCACGGCGGCGACCTTGAAGCTCGAATCCGCCTCGCTCAGCACCTTGCCGTCTTTATCCAGCGCCCGGGCCTTGAGGGCGTGATTGCCCGCACCGGCGGCAGACCAGCTCGCACTCCAGGGAGAAGCCGTGGCGGTGGCGACCAGAGCGCCGTCGATGAGGTATTCCACCCGGGCGAGCGCCGTGACCGGGCCGCTCAGCGTCACCGCCAGGGCCACACTGGCCCCCTCGCTGACGCTGGCACCCACGGCGGGGGAGCCGATGGCGACGACCAGGGCCGGCGGCGGCACCTCGCCACCATACAGCTTCCAGGCATCGGCCCAGACCACCCCCACCCCGGGGGCGTAGTGATAGGGGGACGCGCCGCACCAGCCGGAGTAAGGGAATTCCTTGCATTCATAGAGGGCGCCTGCGTTGCTGACGATGTCGCCAGCCTTGTAGGCGGTGCCGGCCTGATAGGCGGGGTAAGCAGCCTGCGCCCAGGCAGGGACGGCCGCAAGGGCGACCAGCATGGCAAGCCTGCTGGGCCTCAAGATCTGTTGCATATTGTTATCTTCCTTGTTTTGTCTTGGCTTCAATACCGGGAAAAGCGCAATCGCAACAGGGAACAAGGGAGCGACAACAGGCCATGGACGGGCCACAAACCCTCAAGTCACCCTGGGTAACCCCGCTGTCTGGCCCGGATGGGACAGATCGGAGGCTTTGCGTCCCGGCATCACTGCCGGTTTGCCCTTTGCCTGGGTTCCGTGAGGAACGGCTCGAGTATAGGAAGCAAGTGACCACTGCTCAATCTTTATTCTCGAAGGAAAATATGTGAATGCTGGCGGCCTCACACTTTTCGATCCCACCTGATGACAAATAGATCATCAATATCAAACTGTTAGCCACGTCAAAAAATGGCAGATGGGCTCCTTTGTCTCCTCATAATGTGCGTTGGTTCACTGGTCAGAGCTGCCAGAAATGTGACAATGCGCGCCCTTGGCCACGATGCCAAGGCTATGGAAACACTGGCAAAAATAAAAAAAGGAATACCCATGAAAGGAACACCTACCCTGCTGTCGCTGGCCGTGGGGCTCGCGCTCGCGTCCCCGTCTCTCTACGCCGCCGGCTTCAGTTGCCCGGCCGACAGTGCCCTCACCCCCATCCCCGCCATCCAGGGCAGCGGTGACAAGAGCCCCCTCGTCCCGGACGATCAGTTCGAAAGCGCCCAGAGCGTCTCGGTCAAGGCGGTGGTCTCGGGTCTGGGGGAAAGCCTCAACAAGGGCTTCTACCTGCTGGATGTGCAGGGGGACGGCAACCCCGAGACGTCGGACGGCATTTTCGTCTACCTCAACGACAAGCACTTCGCCAGCAAGTACCCGGATATCCAGCCGGGCGCTCTGGTCTGTCTGGAGGCCAAGGTCGAGGAGTATTACGGCCACACCCAGCTCAAGCCCCTGTTTGACGGCAGCACGCCGCGCCTGACAACCCTGGCCCAGGGCGCCGCCCCGGCCGCCACGGCGCTGCGGGTACTGGAGGGGGAAACCCTGGCCCGGGCCCTGGAGCGTCACGAAGGGATGCGGGTACGCCTTGACGCCGACAGCGCCCTCAAGATAAGCCGCAACTTCAGCTACGACTATGCCGCCCGGCGCAACAACCTGGTGCTCGCTCACGGCGGCCCGCTGATGAAGCCGACCCAGCTCCATGTGGCGAGCAGCCCTGAGGCCGTGGCGCTGGCCGAGGCCAACGCCAGCAACCGCGTCTTCCTCGAGTCGGACGTCAAGGCGGGGGACGGCAAGCTCCCCTGGCTGCCCGCCTGGGAGCCGGAGCAGGGTTACCTGCGCATCGGCGATGCCCCGGTCAACCTGGAGGCCATGGTCGGCTACAGCTACAACGAGTACCGCCTGATCGTGCCCCGGGATCAGACCATCACCGCGGGGGATCTGCTGCGCACCGGCGACAACGACCGCCAGAGCGCCCCGGCCCGCCTGGATGGCACCGACCTTCGCATCGGCAGCTTCAACGTGCTCAACTACTTCACCAGCCACTCCAGTGTGGGGGGCGCCCTCAACGTGCTCTGCGCGGATCAGGCGGATGCGGACAGCGCCAAGGGTTGCAACCGCGGCGCCAAGAGCCTGGAGGAGTTCCAGTTGCAGCGCGACAAGATCGTCAACGCCATCACCGAAATGGACGCAGACCTGCTCGGCCTGATGGAGATGGAGAACAACGGCTTTGACGAGCACGCCGCCCTCCACGATCTGGTGGAGAGCCTCAACGCCAGGCAGAAGGAGGCGAGCAAGCACTACGCCTTCGTCACCCTGCCCAAGGCCCTGCTCACGGAGGATCGCTTCTTTGGCGGCGACGCCATCATGGTGGCCATGATCTACCGCCCCGCCCTGCTCACCCCGAGCGGGGATGCCGACGTCATCCCCCTGCCCCAGCAGCGCTACACCACGGGCGGCGTCACCAAGAGCGCCGGTCAGCGGGACTCCCTGGTCCAGCGCTTCACCGTGGCGGGCAGCGACGCCCCCCTGACACTGGTGGTCAACCACCTCAAGTCCAAGGGGTCGGGCTGCTATGAGAACGGGGATGGCAAGACGGAGCCTGCGGATCTGCAGGGCAAGTGCACCGAGTTTCGGGTGAGCGCCGCCAAGGTGCTGGGGGAGGCGGTGAGCAAGATGCCGGGCCAGGTGCTGCTGGTGGGGGACTTCAACTCCTACGCCAAGGAGGATCCCATCCGGGTGCTGACCGACTATGCGCCGGTCGCGGGGGAGCGCCAGATCCGCTCCGCCTCCCACACCTACATCGGCGACAAGCCCTATGAGCAGATGGGCCAGACGGTGGCCAAGGGTTACGGCCTGGTGGATCTGAACGTCAAGTTCAACCAGGAGAAGGCCATCTCCTACAGCTACGAGGCCGAGCTCGGCACCCTGGACTACGCCCTCGCCAACCCGGCGCTGGCTGACAAGGTGGTGGCGGTGGCCGACTGGCACATCAACTCCTTCGAGAGCAACCTGTTCGAATATGGCAGCGCCTACACCGGCGATCTCATCAAGTCGGACAACCCCTTCAGCGCCTCGGACCACGACCCCGTCATCGTTGACCTCAAGCTCAAGGAAGCGAGCAAGGGGGGTGGCGGCGCCATGGGCGCCCTGCTGCTGGCCCTGTTGCCGCTCGCCTGGCGGCGCCGTCGCTAAGACGCGGCATCCTCGATGCCAGGTGCAAAGCCCGCGATGAACGCGGGCTTTTTTTGTGCCAGGGCCATTTGAAAAACAAATGCAAAGGGCCACATCATGGGATTAATAAATACCCTGTTGCCCCCGCCTCGCCCCTTTCCCAGGGGCTGGTACCCTGTCGACGGGGAAACCCGGTGCTGACATCAGGGGCCGGATGGCGTATCCCGCAGGCTGCCGAACGAACCAACCACCACACGGCAGAGGATGGCATCGCGCAGCCCGCGCCATGGCCATGGCGGCATCGGCGCCAATCCCCGTCAGCGGCGGCCAGGGCCGCTGATGCCCTCGCGGACAGGGTAAAGCGCCATCGCAGGCTGCCGAACGAGCCAACCGCCACGCGGCAGAGGATGGCATCGTGCAGCCCGCGCCATGGCCATGGCGGCATCGGCGCCAATCCCCACCCTCACCCCCGTCAGCGGCGGCCAGGGCCGCTGATGCCCTCGCGGACAGGGTGAAACGCCATTTGCCAGACAAATGCAAAGGGCGAGATCATGGGAGATCCAAATGACAGGCAAACAAAAAGGCCACCGCGATGCGGTGGCCTTGGTGCTTTCTTGCGAAAGATGGTGGAGCTACGCGGGATCGAACCGCGGACCTCTTGCATGCCATGCAAGCGCTCTCCCAGCTGAGCTATAACCCCGATGTGTGTGAGTGACGCTGAGTCACTCTGAATTTGGTGGAGCTACGCGGGATCGAACCGCGGACCTCTTGCATGCCATGCAAGCGCTCTCCCAGCTGAGCTATAACCCCAAATTCGGCACTGAATGAATGGTTCTGGCGGCCATTCATCCTCAATAATGGTGGAGCTACGCGGGATCGAACCGCGGACCTCTTGCATGCCATGCAAGCGCTCTCCCAGCTGAGCTATAACCCCACAAAGGTCGGCTTGGGTGATACACACCGCACTGCCCTGGGTACTTCATGTCAATCGGGAACCTGGTGGAGCTACGCGGGATCGAACCGCGGACCTCTTGCATGCCATGCAAGCGCTCTCCCAGCTGAGCTATAACCCCTTGGATTCCAGATTGTGCGAGGAGAATTTGGTGGAGCTACGCGGGATCGAACCGCGGACCTCTTGCATGCCATGCAAGCGCTCTCCCAGCTGAGCTATAACCCCAACTCACCTCGGCGCTACCAAAGTTATCTCTGGCAACGGAGGCGCATGATAGGCATCACCCGCTTTGCTGTCAACCCAAAATTCTCGCCCGCTGGAGCGTTTAGTCAAAATTCAGACAGTTAGCTGTTTTTACCGCCAACCTCGTCGCTATGTCGCTGTTTTACGTCGCAAATCCGCTTGAGGCCAAAATACGAAGGGCCCCCGTCAGGGGGCCCTTTTCATGCCATGGCCGATGTTTATTCAGCGGCCATGCGCGCTTCGATGTACGCCAGGGCGCGATCGATGCGGGCGAGGACCCGCTCCTTGCCCACCAGCGCCATCACAGTATCGATGGCAGGGGAAAGATTACCCCAGACCGGTGACGGCAATGTGCGGCGGCAAGCTTACTCGGCGGCCATGCGCGCTTCGATATACGCCAAAGCGCGGTCGATACGGGCGAGGACCCGCTCCTTGCCCACCAGCGCCATCACGGCATCGATGGCAGGAGACTGGCCCAGACCGGTGACGGCCACACGCAACGGCATGCCGACCTTGCCCATGCCCTGACCCAGCTCGGCGGCGGTCGCTTCAATCAGCTCGTGCAGCGCCTCGGTGGTCCAGGTCTCCAGGGCCGCCAGCTTGGTCTTGGCCAGCGCCAGCGGCTCGGCAGCCACACCGCGCAGGTGCTTCTTGGCAGCCGCTTCGTCGATGGCCTCGTACTCTTCGAACAGGTAGCGGCTCTGGGCAGCCACCTCCACCAGGGTGTTGCAGCGCTCGGCCAGCAGGGTGACCACATCGGCCAGCGCCGGGCCATTGCTGGTGTCGATCTGCTGGTGTTCCATGTGCCATGCCAGATGCTTGGCCACATAGGCCGGATCCAGGCTGCGCATGTAGTGATTGTTCAGCCACAAGAGCTTGTCGGTGTTGAAGGCGGAGGCGGACTTGGAGATGGCATCCAGGCTGAACAGCTTGATCATCTCGTCGAGGGTGAAGATCTCCTGATCGCCGTGGGACCAGCCCAGACGTACCAGATAGTTCAGCAGCGCTTCCGGCAGGTAGCCGTCGTCGCGGTACTGCATGACGGAGACTGCACCGTGGCGCTTGGAGAGCTTGGCGCCGTCGTCACCCAGGATCATGGAGACGTGGGCAAATTCCGGTACCGGCGCGTTCAGCGCCTTGTAGATGTTGATCTGACGCGGGGTGTTGTTGATGTGGTCTTCCCCACGCACCACGTGGGTGATCTCCATGTCCCAGTCATCGACCACTACGCAGAAGTTGTAGGTCGGCGCGCCGTCGGTACGGCGAATGATCAGATCGTCCAGCTCGGTGTTGGCGAACTCGATGCGGCCACGGACGTGGTCATCGAACACCACGGAACCTTCGGTCGGGTTGCGGAAGCGAATGACGTGCGGCGCATCGGCCGGGTGATCGTGGGCGCCATCTCGGCACTTGCCGTCATAGCGGGGCTTCTCGCCGTTGGCCATCTGGCCTTCACGCAGCGCTTCCAGCCGCTCCTTGGAGCAGTAGCACTTGTAGGCACGGCCGTCGGCCAGCATCTCGTCGATGAGGCCGTTGTAGCGATCGAAGCGCTTGGTCTGGTAGTAGGGGCCCTCATCCCAGTTCAGCTCCAGCCATTCCATGCCCTCAATGATGGCGTCGATGGCCTCCTGAGTGGAACGTTCCAGATCGGTATCCTCGATACGCAGCACAAACTCACCGCCCTGGTTCTTTGCAAACAACCAGGAATAGAGTGCGGTACGGGCACCGCCGACATGCAAAAAGCCGGTCGGGCTGGGAGCAAAACGGGTTTTGACTTTCATCTTTAAGCCTTGTGTAGAGGGCCTTGGGCCAATTCGTTAAAAAAACCGTCGCATTTTAGCACCGACAATGACGGATGGGAAAACCATGGCGAGGTAGAGGGGAAAATAGGGTCTATTCCCGCAAAAACCGCTGTTTTAGAGTGATGTCTCAGAATTTTCCCTTTTTTCCCGCTTAGCTAGGCGAGGTTGCTGGAGAGATCTCCCGCACAGCCGATACTTCAGTCACCCCGTCAACGAACCCTCAACGATACAAGGAACGCGCGATGCAGTTTCGTTCTATCCAGAATCGTATCCTGGTACTGGCCGGTGTCGCCATGACCACGGCCCTGGTCATCCTGATCCTGCTCAACCAGTATTCAGGCCGGCAGACCCAGCAGCTCACCATCGACTCCAGCCGCGCCGCCCTGCAACAGGAGGCGTGGCAGAAGGTGAGCGCCAACGCCCGCGCCGAGGCCGCCACCATCACCCAGCTGCTGCAAAAGGGGCTCTCCTACACCCAGCAGATGGCCAGCGTCTTCGCCCGCCAGCAGGAGGGCAAGCTGCCGCTGGATCGCCAGCAAGCCACCGACCTGCTCAAGGCCCAGCTTGCTTTGGAGCCCCAGCTCTATGGCGCCTTCGCGGGCTTCGAACCCAACGGCTTCGACGGCCAGGACGAAAGCTTCGCCGGCCAGAGCGCGCTCGGCAGTGACGACAAGGGGCGCTTCGTTCCCTATTTCTATCGCGACAAGGAGAGCATAGGCACCGACCTGCTGCTCTCCATCGAGAAGAGCGATCCGGACGAGTTCGGCAACCCGGCCAACGATTACTACGCCTGCCCGAAACGGGAGGGGCGCCCCTGCCTCATCGACCCCTTCAAGGTGGACATCAACGGCCAGCAGGTGCTGGTGAGCACCATCACCACCCCCATCCTGGTGGATGGCCAGTTCAAGGGCATCGCCGCGCTGGATCTGGCGGTGGACTCCATCAGCCGCCAGGCCCAGTCCCTCAACAGCAACATCTATGACGGCAAGGGGGAAACCTTGATCGTCAGCGCCGCCGGCGTCATCACCGGTACCAGCGGCGACGCCAGCCTGCTCGGCAGCCGCGCCGACAAGGTGCTCGGCAACGGCTGGCAGCAGTACCTCAAACCGGACGTGCAGCGCCAGGAGCTCACCGACGCGTTCCGTATCTCGGTGCCCATCGCGGTGCCCGGCATGGCCCGAAACTGGGCCATCATCGTCACCCTGCCCTACAAGGTGGTGCTGGCAGGAGCGGACGAGCTGGCACGCCAGCTCACCGACATGAACCGCGCCGCCATGACCCAGCAGCTCATCGGTGCCCTCATCGTACTGGCGCTGGCCCTTGGCACCATGCTGGTCATTGCCCGCAGCATCACGGGCCCCATCCGCCAGATGGTCAGCCTGGTGGATGACATCGCCGACGGCGACGGGGATCTCACCAAGCGTCTGGAGAGCCGCTCAAGGGACGAGCTGGGGGCCCTGGCCCGGGGCATCAATCGCTTCATCGACAAGCTGCAGGCCCTGCTCGGGGATGTGCAGAAGACCGCGAGCGAGGTCCATCGCCACGCCGGGGACACCGATCGCATCGCCGGCCAGACCGACAGCAACCTGCAGCATCACCAGGCGGAGATGGAGCAGATGCTGACCGCGGTGCAGGAGATGTCCTATGTCAGCCAGGAGGTGGCCACCCACGCCAACAACACCGCCGACTCCGCCAAGCAGGCCCAGGGCGCGGCGGACGAGGGCAAGGTACGCTTCCAGCGGGTGATCCACTCCATGCACAAGGTGGCTGCCGAGGCGGGCAAGGGCGCCGAGGTGGTGGAAGGGCTGGCTCACGACAGCGAGCAGATCACCAGCATCCTCACCGTCATCCAGGGGATCGCCGATCAGACCAACCTGCTGGCACTCAACGCCGCCATCGAGGCGGCCCGGGCCGGCGAGCAGGGGCGCGGTTTTGCGGTGGTGGCCGACGAGGTGCGCAAGCTGGCGGGCAACACCCAGCAGGCGGTGCAGAATACCCAGGAGCTGATCGACAAGATCCGCCACAGCTCCACCAACGCGGTCAACGCCATCCAGCAGAGCCAGCAGCTGACCCATCAGGCGGTGGGGGAAGCGGATCAGGCGGAGGCAGCCCTCGGCAGCATCTTCCAGGCCATCGCCACCATCAACGACATGACCTACCAAATCGCCTCCGCCGCCGAGGAGCAGAGCTCGGTTTCCGAGACCGTCTCCGGCAATCTGTCAAAAACCAGCGCACTGGCCAACGACATCGCCAGGGACGCCACCAGCACGGCCAACGCCAGTCAGGCCTTGCGTCAGGCGGCGGAACGTTTGCAGCAATTGTTGGGTCAGTTTCGTCTCAGCTGATAATTTTCATGCTCCGGACTCTCCCCCTCGGGGGCGAGTCCGTTTACCATAGGCGGCATATTTGCCTGATGGCAGGCAATGTAGTGAGAGGTAAATGCCGTGCCCACCCCGGACCGTCGCCCACGTGGCCATAACAGACGAGCCCAGCAGCGTCGCCAAGACGAATCACAAGGAACCCTGCTCCAACGTATCAACGCGGCTACCCTGCCCCTGCGCCAGCGTCTCGGCCAGGGCATGAGTGGCCTGGGTCAGCGCAACAAGGAGCCGAAGGCGGCCTCGTTCAAGCTGGCAAGCCCCCTGCCCCGCAAGCACACCATTGGGTTGCTGGTGCTGATCCCGCTCTGGCTGCTGGTGCTGGCCTGGGAGCCCGCCCCCGCCGCCCCGACCACGGCGCCGTCAGGCTCTCTGGCGGTCCCCCTGGCCGTGCCAGCCCAGGCCCTGACCGTCGGCAACGCCGGTGAGCCCCAGGCCGCCAAGCCTGTCGAGGAGAAAGTGGATGGCACCTGGTTGCAGCACGACGTGCAGGCCGGTGAAACCCTCTACTCCATCTTCCGCAAGTTCGAGTTGCCGGGGGCCGAGCTCAGCCGGCTCATCGCCATCGAAGGGCCGGACAGGCCGCTGACCCGGCTGCAGTCGGGCAAGTCGGTGTTCATCCTGGTGGACACCAGCCGCCGCATCCAGCGGGTCGAGGTCCGCTCTCTCGGTCAGGTCAGCTACCGCTACGACCGCCAGGGGGAAGGGTTCGCCCTCAAGGAATAAGGGGGCTCGACCACTTCCCCTTATGCAGACGGGAGGCCATGGCCTCCCGTTTTTTTTGATGTGAAGCATGAAACAAACTGCTGACTTCACAATACTTTTAGCTCGCTCAAAAAATGAAAAGTGCCAAATTGACAAGGGATCGGGCTCCAGTACAATCGGTCAGGCTTTAGACAGGGATTGTGCTACATGCTACTGGGACAAAGAGACGTGGTCAGTCATGCTTCAACCCCTGACTTCCAGGCAAATGCTGCCCAACCAGGCTTAGTTTCATTTTGTTATAGATAGGACTTACCACATGTCTGACATTCGCACCGGCCAAGTAAAATGGTTCAACGAAACCAAGGGTTTTGGCTTCATCGAGCAATCCCAGGGACCGGACGTTTTCGTTCACTTCTCCTCCATCCAGAGCGCAGGTTTCAAGACCCTGGCTGAAGGTCAAAAAGTCCAGTTCACTGTGACCCAGGGCAAAAAAGGTCCTCAGGCCGAGAACGTCACCGTTATCTGAGCCAGCGCCAGTGAACCCGTAGGAGGAGCCATCGCCCCTCCTATTTTTTTGCCCGCGATTTCCCCTCCCCGATCGGCAGAGCTCTTGCCGGGCTTGCCATCCCCACCTGCAAGCCGTTTATGGCCGCCACCAGCCGCTATAAATCAAAATTATGAGTTTTGGTTAAATGCCCCGGTTTTAACTTACACCGAGCCACTGTCTGTCATTCAGGCCCTGCCAAGCCTGTTAGCCGACCGCAAAGGGTTGTGCCCGATCTCCGGGAGGCTATTAGCAAGCAATACATCTTGGTCTTATGACTTGGGATGTGCGGGGAAGAGAGAAATCAGGCAAACGCCGGATACGACAAATCATCGCGGCGCGATGTGATGGGCAATTCAAAGGGATTATGAGGACGTCGAAGAGAGATTGGAGCGGGAAACGAGACTCGAACTCGCGACCCCAGCCTTGGCAAGCGCGGATCATGCTCTACCAACAGGACGCGGCAGTGATGGTACTGAGAAACTGGATTCGTGTACTTGGGGGAGAGATTGAATTCGAAGGGTTCGAAGAGAGATTGGAGCGGGAAACGAGACTCGAACTCGCGACCCCGACCTTGGCAAGGTCGTGCTCTACCAACTGAGCTATTCCCGCAACAGGATGTCATCTGCAAGTGATTGGAGCGGGAAACGAGACTCGAACTCGCGACCCCGACCTTGGCAAGGTCGTGCTCTACCAACTGAGCTATTCCCGCAACGGAATGTCACTTACACATATCTACCGGACACTGTTTGGAGCGGGAAACGAGACTCGAACTCGCGACCCCGACCTTGGCAAGGTCGTGCTCTACCAACTGAGCTATTCCCGCAACAGAATGTCATCTGCAAGTGATTGGAGCGGGAAACGAGACTCGAACTCGCGACCCCGACCTTGGCAAGGTCGTGCTCTACCAACTGAGCTATTCCCGCA
>NZ_JBFODT010000020.1:0-68220 GCF_040908465.1 Aeromonas sp. R10-1 | reverse complement strand
GAGAAGGTGACCGGGTTCGAGCTGGATGATCTGACCGTGGTGGGCGGCACTGTTACCGACCTCAAGACCACTGACGGCGGCAAGACCTGGACCGGTACCTTCACCCCGACCCCGGGCTTCGAAGGCACTGCCAGCGTCACCGTGAACGAGGGCAGCTACACCGACCTGGCGGGCAACGCGGGCACCGGCGGCAGCGACACAGCCGGCGCCGATATCAAAGCCCCGAGCGTGGTGGTCAACATCGTTGACGACAAGCTGACCGTGGGCGAGACCAGCGAGGTCACCTTCACCTTCAGCGAGCAGGTCAAGGGCTTCGGAGTGGGCGACCTGACCGTGGTGGGCGGCACGGTTACCGACCTCAAGACCACTGACGGCGGCAAGACCTGGACCGGCACCTTCACGCCGACCCCGGGCTTCGAAGGCACAGCCAGCGTCACCGTGAACGAGGGCAGCTACACCGACCTGGCGGGCAACGCGGGCACCGGCGGCAGCGACAGCGCCGACACCGACACCCAGGCACCCAATGCCCCGACCGTGGTTATCGTGGATGATGCCAACAATGACCAGATGCTGACCAAGGCCGAGATTGGCAATGATCAGATCCAGGTACGCGCCGGGATCAATCACGCAGACCTGGTTGCGGGCGGCAAGGTGACGCTGACCATCAACAATGGCGGGGTGAACAGCACTGTCCAGTTGACGCTCAAGGCCGATGGCACTCTGCTGGCAAGCAATGGCAAGAGCTACGGCTATCAGAATGGCACCATCAGCTGGACGGAGACGACCCCGGCCAACGGCAAGTCGTTGACGGTGACGGCGACCCAGACCGACAAGGCGGGCAACGTCTCCCTGCCGGGCAGCGACAACGCGCAGATCCTGAATGAAGCGCCGGAGACGGCGAACAAGCAGGCAAACGGTCAGGAAGATGCCGCCAGCATCGCCATTCCGACCCTCAGTGGCAGCGACATCGATGGCAACGTGGTGAGTTTCACCATCAAGAGCCTGCCTGCCAACGGCATCCTCTATCTGAACGGGGTGGCTGTGACGGTGGATCAGAGCATTGCGGTGGCGGACGCCGGCAAGCTCACCTTCACCCCGAATGCGAACTGGAACGGCAACACCACCTTCAACTATGCGGCGGTAGACAACGACGGCGCCGTGGATGCGAGTCCCGCAACCGTGACCATCAAGGTGGATGCGGTCAACGATCTGCCGACGCTGACCATCTCCAACGGGGCAGTCGTCTCCGAAGAGGGGCTGGCAAACGGTATTGCCGACACGGTCGGCAACCCGGATACCACCAACGCCATCAAGGCGTCCGGTACCCTCTCGGTGGGCGACATCGACAGCAGCACGCTCAGCATCTCCCTGAACGGACCGGCCGGGCTGACGTCCGGTGGGGCCAAGGTCCAGTGGAGCTGGGATGCGGGCAGCAAGACGCTGGTCGGCTACACGGGGGCGATTGGCGGCGCCGATTACAAGGCGGTGGTTGAGGTCAAGCTGACGGCACCCAATGCCAGCGGCAAGGGAGAGTGGACTTATGACGTGACCCTCAAGGGCCCCCTCGACCACGGGGATACGACCTCGGAAGACAAGTTGTCGTTCCAGCTGGACGTGGAGGTCTCCGATGGCAGCGGCGTCACCAAGGGCAAGCTGGATGTCAGCGTCGAGGACGACTCCCCCATTGCCGGCAACAGCGATGCCGTTTCCGTGGTGAAGACCGATATTCCGAACGTGCTGACCGGGCTCTTCGACCTGACCAAGTACAGTGGCAACCAGAGCACCCTGAACATGGCGGGCTTTACCATCAGCGCCCTGGGCTTCAAGTCGGCAACCGATTCCTCACTGGTAACGGCGGATGTCAACGGCTCCAGCTCGGGGCTGGGGGTGGCCAGCGGTGCTGCGCCTTACCACAACCTTGCCAACGAGATTGACTTCCGTCACTTTGCCGACGGATCGTCCGCCTCCGAGCAGCTGATCGTCAGGCTGGATGCGGGCAAGGTTGCCTACGGCGCCAACATCAAGTTCAGCAAGATGTTTGGCGGCGAGCTGGAGAGCGGGGTCGTGGAGTTCTATCGCGGTGGTGTGCTGATCAGCACCCTGGTATTCAACTCCAACGCATCGGGTGGGGAGTTCAACCAGAACTTCCAGGTGCAGCAGGGTGGCTTCGATACCATGGTGATCAAGGCGACCAACAACGGCAACACCAATACCTCCGACAACAGCGACTTCACCGTACAGAGCATCGAGTTCCTCGGTGCCAACACGGCTCAGGCCATCGCCTATGGTTCCGGCACCGTGACCCCGCAGTGGGGGGCGGACGGCAAGGGCTCCATCGGGTTGGTACTGGACCCGGCGACCTTCGAGAATGGTCTGCGGACGGCTTCCGGCTCAGCCATCGCCATCACCGCCAGCGGGGCCAACACCCTGCTCGGGAAGGATGCGGGCGGCAACCTCGTCTTCAAGCTGGAGTTCACGCCAGCCACCGGCAAGTGGGAGTTCTTCCAGTACCAGCGCATGTCCAAACCCCTGGGTGATGGTGACATCGACTTCCAGATCCGGGTGGTGGATGGTGACGGTGACGCCAGCATTGGCTCCTTCGCCACCAAGCCTCTCTTCACGCCGCTGGTTCAGGGTGTCTCCAGCGAGAGCGTGACTGAAGGGGGCAACCTGTTGCACAAGGTCACCTTGTCCGATGCGACCCAGGAAGCGACCGAATACGATTTCGCCATTCGCGGATCGGGCAACAACCCCGCCTCCAACCAGGACTGGGGCAATGCCCAGTTCAGCAACGGCGTGACCTACAACAGCACCACCGGCAAGATCACGGTACCGGCGGGCGTGACAGACTTCACGGTGACCATCCCGACGGTGAACGATCGTCTGGTCGAGACGAACGAGACCCTCTCGGTGACCATTGGTGGTCAGAGCGGGACCGGTACCATAGTGGACAACGATCGGGCGCCGACGGCGGCTGGCGGCCACAGCGCCGGTGCCGAAGATCAGCCCCAGGTCCTGACCTGGGCCCAGTTCGGTGCCAGCGACGATCAGGACGCGACCGATCTCGGGGTGCAGATCAACACCCTGCCGCTGAACGGTACCCTCGAATACCTCAATGCGGCTGGGCAGTGGGTTGCGGTGCAAACCGGATCCCTCATCTCCTATGCCGAGGTGAACGCAGGCCATCTGCGCTTCGTGCCCGGTCTGAACGAATCGAGCACCCATGCCGCCAACGGCAACGGCGCTGTGGTCGGCAACATGAAGGGCGACTATGCCAGCATCGGCTATCAGATAAGCGACGGTGCCAACCTCAGCAACGGCAGCAAGCTGGTGATCGACGTGGCGGCGGTGGCCGACAAGCCGACCGTCAACCTGAGTCTGGTGGGCAACGGTATTCCCCTTTACAACCTGAGCTTCCCGAGCGCGGGGATCACCACGGGCCAGTTCCAGTCCGGCAACTTCGACAAGGGGGCCCTCGGGATCACCAAGACCCTGACCGATAGCTCTTCTGGGCAGGATCAGGTCAATGGCACCAGCGGCAACGACTACATCGTGAGCCAGAAGGGTGGTGGCGACAGCCTGGTCGGCAACCAGGGGAATGACATTCTGGTGGGCAGCGATGCCATCCAGGGCGATTCCCTCTATGGTGGTGAAGGCAACGACATCCTGGTCTCCGGTCTTGGCAATGACGGCCTCTATGGCGGGACTGGCACGGATATCGCCGTGCTGCCCGGCAATCGTGCCGACTACTCCATCAAGAAGGGCGAGGGTTATTCGAACAACGACAAGTGGTTCGACTTCGTTGTGTCCGAGCGAGGCGTCGGGGTGACCAAGGCCCTGCACGACATGGAATATGTCCAGTTCGCAGACGGCATCTACCAGATCAACCAGACCACGGGTGAGCTGACCCTGGTTCCGCCGACCAAGGTGGATTACCCGGTCGAGCTGACGGCCTCCCTCACCGACAGGGATGGCAGCGAGGTGTTTGACAGCCTGGTGCTGAGCGGCATGCCCAAAGGCTCCGAGCTCTACAAGGGCAGCCAGTTGCTGGGTACCGTCGGGGACGATGGCAAGCTGACCTTCACCGCATCGGACAAGCTGTGGAGCAGCAATGCACTGGATCTGAACCTGAGCGGTCTGACTCTGCGGGTACCGGGTGACAAGGCGGGCCTGGTCAATCTCAAGGTCGATGTCATCGCCAAGGAGGTCGGGACCGATCTGACCAGTACCGCGACCGATGACGACAGCATCCGCCTGAGCTACTTCAACGCCACCGAAGGGGAGCCGGGGGACCAGAACCGGACCTATGGCAGCGAGCACAATATCGTGGTGGGGGATCTGGATGGCAGCGTGATGCTGCCGGGCCAGAACTACAACCTCGCCTTCATGATCGACACCTCGAGCAGTATCGGTTCGTCGGCGATGAAGACCATCCGGGATCAACTGACCCAGGTATTCAAAGAGCTCCAGGGGAGTGCGGGCAAGGAGGCGGCGGGCAAGGTCAACGTCTTCCTGATCGATTTTGATACTCAGGTCAATCGTTCCGTCAGCGTGGATCTCAAAGATCCCAATGCGTTGAAGCTGCTGGGTGATGTACTGACCAGCATGGATGGTACCTCGGGGCTGACCAACTACGAGGATCCGCTCAAGGTCACCTCCAACTGGTTCAACAGCGACCTGGCCAAGAACAACACCAATGCGAAGAATCAGGCCTATTTCATCACCGATGGGGCTCCGAACTCCTACTTCTACAACGAAGAGATCAATCCGGTGGTGAACACCAAGACCCAGGAAGGTCTGGATACCTTTGTCAACGTCAACAACTACGTACCGGGTACGGCTTTCTACGCCAATATCGGGGGCACCCAGCGGGTGATTGTGGATGCCAGCGGCAACGTCAAGCAGTGGTCACAGAACGTAAATGGTAACTGGGGCTCCCAGAACATCGGCAAGATCAAGGCGCAAGGGGATGGGACCTTCGAGATCTCAACCAGTTACACCTCGGGGTCGACCAACAGCACGGCACGGGACAACGCATTGAATGTGCTGCCGCTGCTGGAGGCAAACAATGTGGTGCTGGCGGCCATCGGGATCGGCAGCGGGGTATCGAGCGATATTCTCAAGCTGTTTGATAGCGACAAGGTCGTACAGTCCAATGTGTCTGCCTCCGATCTCGCCAATGCCATCCTGGGGACGCCGGTCAGCAACCTGCCCGGCGCTGACAGGCTGGATGGCGGTGCGGGCGACGACATCCTGTTTGGCGACGCGGTACGCTTCACCGGCATCAGCGGGGAAGGGTATGCGGCCATCAAGCAGTATGTGAGCGGCAAGCTGGGGGCAGGGTCGGTGACCGATGCCCAGGTGCACGCCTACATCACGGATCATGCCAGCGAGTTCGATCAGTCGTCGACCAATGACAAGGGTGACACCCTCCTCGGCGGTGATGGCAATGACATCCTGTTCGGTCAGGGGGGAGATGACTTCCTGTACGGCGGTGCCGGCAACGACACCCTGTTCGGTGGTAGCGGCAACGACACCCTCTATGGGGAGAGCGGCAACGATCGCCTCTATGGTGGCAGTGGCAACGACACCCTCTATGGCGGTACCGGCAACGACATATTGAGCGGCGGACTGGGCAACGACATCCTGATCGGGGGGGCCGGCAACGACATCCTCATGGGGGATGCAGGTGCTGATACCTTCACCTGGCTGAAGGGGGATACCGAGGCTGGCAAGGTGGCCAAGGACTACATCGTCGATTTCAGCAAGTCGGAAGGGGACAAGCTGGATCTGAGCGACTTGCTCGACAGCGATGGCAGCAAGAGCGAGAGCTCCCTGAAGAGCCTGCTCTCGGTGTTCCAGGACAGCGAAGGGGTGCATCTGCAAGTCAAGGAGAGCAGTGCCGCGCCGGTGACCCAGGAGATAGTGCTGATGAACCACACCTTCGACACTCTGACGGGCGGTTCAGGGACGACTGCCAACCAGGTGATCGACTTCATGTTGCAAAACAACATGTTGGATATCAACAAGTAACAGCCAAGCGGGCTGGGCAAAAGCGGCAGAGCAATCTGCCGCTTTTTTTATGGGGGATTTTCGGGTGGATGGACGCAGACGAGGGGGAGGGCAATGCAAGATGAAGGTGAAAAAAGGGCGCCCTTCAAGAGAAGGGCGCCCGGGGTAGACGGGATGATTACCAGAGGATCAGGCGTTGACTCCTGCCAGGCGGGAGCCGCGCTGGAAGCAGTTCGCCAGCAGCAGCAAGGTGGTGACACCGACGGTGCCGAGCACCAGCCAGGGCAACCAGGGTTGCCCCTGGGCCATGGCGTAGTCGTGCAGGGCGCCGCCCCCCACGTAACCCGTCATGCCCCCGAGCGCCAGTCCCAGTCGGCTGAAGCCCATGTAGCTGCCCCGCGCCCCCGGTTGTGCCAGCTTGGTCATCAGGGTTTCCCGCGCCGGCTCGGCGATGACGATGCCGAGATAGAAGCAGGCGAGCAGCAGGAAGACGGCGGGCAAGGTGGTGGCAAAGGCCACCAGCCCGATCCCCGTGGTCATCAGCAGCACCCCCGCCATCAGGCGGTTCTCCAGCTTGAAGTGGCGCTCGCCGAACCGGGCAAGGGGGTAGAGCAGGGCCAGGGAGATGGCCGTCTCCAGGGTATACATCCAGCCCACCGCCGTGGTGCTGCCCGCCATCTGTTTGACCAGAATGGGGAAGATCAGCATGACCTGCACCCAGAGCGCGTAGTAGCCGCTTAAGATCAGCACCAGTCGGCAGAAAGCCTTGTCCGCCAGCACCTGGCCGAGGCCGTCCCGGATCGGCGTCGGACGTACCGAAAGCTTGTAGGGGGGCAGGATCAGCAGGTTGCACAGGGCGGCGCAGACGAAGAGACCGGCACCCAGCAGGCAGACATATTCAAAATCGAAGTTGAGCAGCCAGCTGCCAAGCAGGGCTCCCACCACGGCGCCGGCGCTCTCCAGCATCATCAGCAGGGAGATGTAGCGACCCCGCTCCCGTGGCCGGGTGAACTTGATCACCAGGGCGGCGCGGGGGGGATCGAACAGGCAGCCACCCAGCCCCGAGATGATGCAGGAGAGGATCAGTTCCAATCCGCTCTGGGCATAGGCCAGGCTGGCAAACCCCAGCGCCCGCAGCAGCATGCCGCAGACGATGAGGGGGCGCGCCCCGAACTTGTCGGCGAGGGAGCCGCCAAAGACCCCCAGCCCTTGCTGGGTAAGCTGACGCAGCCCCAGTGCCAGTCCGACCACACCGGCGGCCCAGCCCAGTTGGTCGACGAAGCGCAGGCTGATCATGGGCATCACCACGAAGAAGCCCAGGATCACCAGCAGGGAATCCAATGCCAAGAACCACCGCCCCAACCGCCTCGCCCGATCCACCATGACTCTGATACCTCTGTTTGCTTCGCTGATATTGTTGTCTTTCTTGCCCGAACGACGCCGTCACCAAACAGAGCCAAGGGGGATGACAACTCCCTGGCTCGGTGGCGTTCAGCCGGTTCATGACGATTGATGCTGCTATTCTGGTGGGGCTCCAGATATAGTGGTAGCCGACAACTGGCTATATTTCATATTGGATTTGGTTATGGCTATGACCCTCGACGATTTGCAACTGCTGCTGGATGTGGCCAACCGTGGCAGCTTCAGCAAGGTGGCCGCCATTCGCGGCTGGTCACAACCCATGGTGAGCCAGCGCATTGCCGTGCTGGAGCAGGAGCTGGGTCAGTCCCTGTTCCGTCGCCATCGTCGGGGGGCCACCCCGACCCCGGCCTGCGAGCAGTTTCTGCCTGCCGCGACCGCGGCTCTGAGCGCACTGGAAGGGGGGCGGCTGGCGATGCAGGGGGCGCCTGCATTGCCGCGGATCCGGCTTTCCTGCCTCCCCTCTCTGACCACGGCGGTGTTCGGCCCCCTGCTGCTGGCCCTGGTGGACGAGACCTTCGAGATCCGCTGCAACACGGATCACTCTGGCATCATCATGCAGGAGTTGCTGACCGGCGAGACCGACGTGGGCTTCATTCTCAAGTGCCCTGCCATCGCGGGCATCCAGCTCGAACTGCTTTACCGTTCCCCGATCATCGCCGTGGCCTGCGCCACCCACCCGCTGGCCGGGCGGCAGGGGCTGACCCTGCAGGACATTGCCAACGAGCGGCTGGCGCCCCAGCAGTGGGGGACGGGCTGCGACGAGCTGATCCTGCAGTTGCGTCTGCTGCGCCAGGTGGCGAGCCCGCTGCACGCCATCCAGCCAGCGAGTGCGGCACGGGAGCTGGCGCTGGAGCACGGCTTCATCACCCTGATGCCGGCGCTCGCCATCACCCGGGATCTGGAGTTCGGTCGCTTGGTGAAGCTGGACGTGGTGGATCTGCCACCGGATCACTGGGACGTGATGATGGCCTGGCGCAGCGGCAAGCGCCCCAATCCCGCCAAGGAGCGGGTGCTGGAGGCGGCCCGTACCCTTGCCCGGCGCTGGTCGGGCAAGCGGACATAAAAAAGCACCGGACCAGGCCGGCGCTCTTCGCTTATTCCCCTTGATGCCCGCTCAGACTCAGTAGCTGGCCTTGAGGGCGACGCCGGAGAAGGCGCTGAACCCGCTCAGCTGCACGTGCCAGGTCCCCGCCTTGGGGGCGTTCAGGGTACAGGTTTCGGCATTGCCGCTCTTGTAGGGGCGGCAGTCATAGCTGCTGGCGGTCGGCGCGCTGCCGAACTTCACGTAGAGATCCGCATCCCCGCTGCCGCCGCTGCTGGTCACCACCAGCTGGCTTCTGCCGGCGGGCACCTCGACGGTGAAGTTCAGCTTGCCCCCCTTGGCGGCGGTGAGATTGCTCACCGGTACCCCGTTTTGCAGCACGCTGCCCGGTTGGGGCGTGGTGCCGCCGCAGGTGGCATTGACCCCGACGGCGGTGAAGGCGGCTGCCACGTCGCTCACGCTGTAGCCGAGATCCGTGGCGGCCCTGGTCACCCCGCACGCCCCCTGATCGAAGGTGGTATTGGGGCCCCAGTAGAGGCGGTTGGCCAGCACGAACACCTCGAACGCCTTGCGGGTTTGCCAGCCGCTGGTGTTGGCCAGCAGGTAGAAGGCGCGGTTGTAGACCCCGGAGCTGTGGTGCACGTCGATGCCGTCATAGTAATCGCTGGCATGGCCGATGGACTTGCCGTCCCGGGCCGGGTCCTCGAAGTAGCGCAAGGAGCCGTTGCCCTTGAAGATCTGGGCCCCCACCAGCCAGTCGTTGCTGCCCTTCATGTAGTATTCGGCCGCTTCCCCCGCCATGTCGGAGAAGGCCTCGTTGATGCCGCCAGACTGACCGGAGTAGACCAGCCCTGAGTTCTGCTCGGTGAAGCCATGGCTCACCTCGTGGGCGGCCACATCCAGGCTCACCAGTGGATAGAAGGTGGTGGCCCCGTCGCCGAAGGTCATCTGGCTGCCGTCCCAGAAGGCGTTCTCGTAGTTGCGGCTGTAGTGCACCCGCATCTTGAGCTTGAAGCTCAGCGGCGCCGTGTTGTACCAGTTGCGGTACATGTCGAACACCACGTTGCCGAAGTAATGGGCATCGTTGAGAGGGGAATAGGCACCGTTGATCTCCTTGACCGTGTTCTCCGGGCAGGTGAACTGGTGGATGGTGCCCCCCGTGGTGCCGTGATTCATGTTGAGGGTGTCCACATTGGTCCCCGTCATGCGGCAGTTGTCATCCACCTGAAGGGGACCAAAGTCGGCGCCGTAGAAATACTTGCCGGTCTTGACGTTGCCCCCCGGGCCGGTGGCGTCCTTGTGGTTGATCCCCTCCCAGCGTTTGAGCTCGCTGCCGGTCTGGGCGTCGATCATCACGAAGGGGCGGCTCGGTTCCTTGCTGGCGGCGAGCCAGGAGACCAGATAGACCAGTCTGGCCTGGCCGGTCTCATCCTGCATCACGAACAGCTTGACCTGTTCGTTGCTCCCCTTGGCACCGCTGCGAGCCTGGCGTGCGGCGTCGCTGGCGGAGAGGGCAACGGCCGGGCCCGTCAGGTCGGCATCGATCTTGCGCAGCATAGTGCCGGACACCTGATTGACCTGGCCCCCCAGCGCCTGATCGGCCACCAGGACCTGGCCCCACACCGGAATCCCCTGCCAAGTCTGCTCATAGCGTATCCGCTGCTGGCCATTGGGCAGCGTCACCGCCCGCACCTTGCGAAACTCGCCATCCCCGGCGCCAAGGGCGCCAATCTTGGCGGCGCCACTCACCGCACCGGCCAGGTCGGAGACCTGGTTCACTTCCACCTGTTCTGCCGCCATGGCGGCGCTTCCCCAGCAGGCCAGCATGACGGCCAAATAGACTTTGTTCATCTCGTCTTTCCTTAGTCGATGAAGATTACACGCCGGGTCCGTTGCCCGGCGCTCTTACACTAGTGGGAAGGGGGAAAATAACGGCCTGTCATTTGTCACAGGGCAGAGAAAACAGGTAGCACGATTCACTTTTACAGCGCCAATCATCCACAAATACTGGTAATGGCAGCATGTTGAACCGCTGTGAGGGGTGATTGATGACTTTGGGATCAAGGTGCCCGCATGGGGATCGCCATATGGGGGTTGCCAGCGGGGAAGCCGGTTGAAAAGTCCTTGGCAAACAAGGGATTGATTGACTACATTGGCTCCCATGACGGCAGATGGCCGGAGCGGAACCGGGAAGGAGTGGCGATGTTTTCATGGCAACTGGATGACGAGCTGGCGCTCCTGTTCCTGCAACCCGACATGGCCAGCGAGCTGTTTCGCCTCTGCCAGCGCAACCGCGATTACCTCTCCCAGTGGCTGCCCTGGGTGCCCCACATCCAGCAGCCCGCCGACAGCGCCACCTTCATTCGCCACGCCATCGAGAAGTTTGCCCGGGGGGAGGGGCTGACCACGGCCATCGAGTATCAGGGGGAGGTGGTCGGCGTCATCGGTTACAACCAGATCGATCAGGATCTCGGCAAGGTGACCATCGGCTACTGGCTGGCGGAGCGCTGGCAGGGGCACGGCATCATCACCCGGGCCTGCCAGGCCCTGATCCATCACGCCTTCGAGGAGATGGGGATGGAGAAGGTGGAGATCAGCGCCGCCCTCGAGAACGAGGCGAGCCGGGCCGTGTGCGAGCGGCTGGGAATGACCCAGGAGGGGATCACCCGGCGGGCGGAGCGGCTGGCGGACAGGGTAGTGGATCACGTGCACTACGGCCTGCTGCGAGACGAGTGGCTGAGGCTGAGGGATCTCTGATGACCCTTCTGTCCGCTTCCAACCTCCTGAGGGCGAGATGACGACGCTGCCCCACATTGCCACCCCCCGTACCCGGCTGACCGTGCTGACCCCGGAGCGGGCCTGCCTGATGGTGGATTTCTATCTGCGTAATCGCGCCCACCTCTCCCCCTGGGAGCCCAGGCGGGAGGAGAGCTTCTACACCCTCGCTCACTGGCAGACCCGCTTGCGCGACGGTTACGGCCACTATTTCGAGGGCAGTGCCGTGCAACTGGTGGCGCTCGATCCCAGGGGGGAGCGGGTGCTCGCCACCTGCAATTTCACGAACATTGTGATGGGCATGTTCAAGGCGTGCCACCTGGGCTATGCCATCGACAAGGAGCACGAGGGGCAGGGCCTGATGCAGGAGGTGGTGGCCGCCGGCATCGATCACCTGTTCCGGGAGCGGGGCCTGCATCGCATCATGGCCAGCTACATGCCCGCGAACCTGCGAAGCGGCGCGCTCCTCGAACGGCTGGGGTTCGAGCAGGAGGGGTACGCTCGGGACTATCTGATGATCAACGGCCGCTGGGAGGACCACGTCCTCACCGCGCTCATCAATCCCGCTGGCTAGCAAAGCCGTTGTCGAAAGGGGGGCTGGCGGGTGACCGCCATCGCTTTTTCACTGCAAGATCGCACTATCTGTACACCTCTCATACCCCTGGGGATAAAAGCGTGTAAAATTGCGCCCTGAATTTTCCCGGCCGGCAGACGCAGGCCGCGACTCCATACATGCAAGGCAGACATTGTGACAGAAGTAGATAGATTCGCGGACATTCGCCCCTATCGCGATGAAGAAGTACCGGCTGCCATCGAGCGGCTGATCCAGGATGACGAGTTTATCGGCGCCATCGCCAAATACCGCTTCGGTTCCCTGATGAGCTGGCTGGGCTGGGCCATTCGCCCGCTGATCCGCCAGTTCCTGCGCCACAAATGGGCCAAGGTCAGCACCATCCATCAGGTACAGATGGGGGTGACCCGCTACATGACCCGGATGATCGCCACCTCTACCCAGGGGGTGAGCTTCTCCGGGCTCGAACACCTCAAGAAGGAGCAGGGCTACCTGTTCGTCTCCAACCACAGGGACATCGCCATGGATCCGGCGTTCGTTAACTGGGGGCTGCACACCCACGGGTTCGATACCGTGCGCATCGCCATCGGCGACAACCTGCTGCGCAAGCCCTGCGCCACCGAGCTGATGAAGCTCAACAAGAGCTTCATCGTCAAGCGCTCCGCCAAGGGACCGCGGGAGATGATGAAGGCCCTCGGGGAGCTGTCGGCCTACATCGGCCAGTCGGTGCACGAGGGCCACTCCATCTGGATCGCCCAGAAGGAGGGGCGAGCCAAGGACGGGGATGACAAGACGGATCCGGCCATCCTCAAGATGTTCTACGTGGACGGCAAGAAGCAGAAGATCGAGTTCGTCGACTACATGCGCAGCCTCAACATCGTGCCGGTGAGCATCAGCTACGAGCTGGATCCTACCGACAAGGCCAAGGCGCGCGAGCTCTACGAGAAGTCGGTTAACGGCAGCTACGAGAAGGGCGAGTTCGAGGACATCGAGAGTATCGTCGCGGGCATCGTCGGCCAGAAGGGGCGGGTACATGTCTCCTTCGGCGCCCCCATCACCGAGGGCTTCAGCGATCCGGACGAGCTGGCGGCGCTCATCGACAAGGCGATCTGGAGCAGCTATCGCCTCTTCCCGGGCAACTACCTCGCGGCGGATGTGCCCGGCAAGGCCAGCACCATAGAGCAAAGTGCCTTCCTGACTCGCCAGTCCGAGGTGCCACAAGAGCACAAGGCCATCTGGCGCGCCATGTACGCCAAGCCGGTGGAAAACGCCGGCAAGGTTTGAATGGCACCGCTTTGAGCGGGTGATGGAAAAAAAACGGGAGCAGATGCTCCCGTTTTTGCGTCTGGTCAAAGTCGGGGGAGATTGGGTAGTGAATAATATTGTTTCAACTGGTACGATCATCGGGTGAATGGGCGAGTATCTCTTGGCAGGGGCGGACGAGTATGCAACAGTGACTCGGCGCCATCGGCTTGGAAGCGACAGCGCCCCCGTCTGCACGGATGGCAGACGAGACGATAAAAGGACCTTCAATGGTCCTTTTTCATTGGTGCACAAAGATAGACCACAGATATACCTAAGGATGCGAACCTCATGATCACCGGCAGTCTGGATACCTTGCGACGCACCCCCTTGCCAGCCCCCCTGAACCGTATCGTGGCCGAGGTGGTGCAAAGCGTCGAACGCTGGCTGCACGTCCCCCTCGGCAAGCAGGAGGTCGACGGCCTCATGCTGTTCTGCCTGGTGAGCGAGGATCTGACAGAGCCGGTGGCGGATCGCCGGGGCGAGTTTCATGAGCAGTATCTGGACATCCAGCTGCTGCTGCGCGGCGAGGAGTGGATCGGCGTGGGCCCTCACGCCTACAGCCGGGACGGTGCCGATCATCCTCACCCCGATCTCTGGTTCGTCGATGACGAGCAGACCAGTTATCTGGCGTTGCAGCCCGGCGACTTCGCCATCTTCTGGCCGGGAGAACTGCATCGCCCCCTCTGCACCCTGACGACCCCAGGTCCGGTCAAGAAGCTGGTCGTCAAGGTTCACCAGTCGCTGCTGACCGGCGCCTGAGTGGCAACCGGGGCCTGGAGTCCAGAGTGATTGGGCCAACAGAGGCCCGTTGCGAATCGCTGATTCGACGCGCGCGCCAGACGAACGGTCTGCGCCCAACGATTTGAAAAATTGGACGCACCCTCCTGCGACCATAAGCCCCCGGCAGGGGAATCCCATCCATCGCTGGATGACACGACACTGTCGGCGTAAAGCCGAAGCACAGGAAGATGTAGAACATGAGCAAGTTGGTATTGATCCTTAACTGCGGTAGCTCTTCCCTGAAATTTGCCGTAATGGACGCTGAAACGGGCGAGGACATGCTGTCCGGCCTGGCCGAATGCTTCAATCTGGATGACGCACGTATCAAATGGAAACTCCACGGGGTCAAGGGCGACGCCATGCTGGGCGCCGGTGCCGCGCACCAGGAAGCCCTCGACCACATCGTGGGCCACATCCTGCCTCAGGATCCCGCCCTGGCCGATCAGCTGGTCGCCATCGGCCATCGCATCGTGCACGGCGGCGAGCAGTTCTCCCGCTCCGTGCGCATCGATGACGGCGTGATTGCCGGCATCGAAGCCGCCATTCCGTTCGCCCCCCTGCACAACCCGGCGCACCTCATCGGCATCCGTGCAGCCCTCAAGGTGTTCCCGGCCCTGGCCGACAAGAACGTGGCCGTGTTTGACACCGCCTTCCACCAGACCCTGCCAGAGGAAGCCTACCTCTACGCGCTGCCCTACAAGCTCTATCGCGAGAACGGCATCCGTCGTTACGGCGCCCACGGCACCTCCCACCGCTTCATCGCCGAAGAGACCGCCAAGGCGCTGGGCAAACCGCTCCATGAGCTCAACATCATCAACTGCCACCTGGGCAACGGTGCCTCCGTCTGCGCCATCAAGAACGGCGAGTCCGTCGACACCTCCATGGGGCTGACCCCGCTGGAAGGGCTGGCGATGGGCACCCGCTCCGGTGACATCGACCCTGCCATCGTCTTCTTCATGCACGACAACCTGGGTTACAGCGTGGACAAGATCAACCAGGTGCTGACCCGCGAATCCGGCCTGCTGGGCATGACCGAGGAGAGCAGCGACTGCCGCTACGTCACCGGCAACTACGCCACCGACGCAGGTGCCAAGCGCGCGCTGGATGTCTTCACCTATCGCGTTGCCAAGTACGTCGGCGCCTATGCCGCCGCCATGGATGGTCGCCTGGACGCCCTGGTGTTCACCGGCGGCATCGGCGAGAACGCCGCCATGGTGCGCGAGATGGTGCTGGCCCGACTGGCCCTGCTCGGCTTCAAGATCGACAAGGAGGCCAACAACGCAGCCGTACTGGGCGGTGAAGGCCCCATCACCGTCGAAGGCAGCCGTCTGGCCCTGGTGATGCCCACCAACGAAGAGCTGGTGATCGCCCGTGATGCCCTGAGCCTGGTCGGCTAAGGCACCCTCTGGTGACGACAACGCCCGGCCCCTGCCGGGCGTTGTCGTTTCGGCAATAGTGATCGGCCTGTCATTTGACATGGGGGACCAGATGCGTACCCTGACCGCTGTGTGATATTGCGGAGGTAACGATGAAAGAGATGTTTTTCAACTGGTTGTCAGGCCTGGGGGTCGATGTGACCCCCATGATGGCCCTGGTGATCGCCCTGGGGTTCATCGTGCTGACCGCCATGGTGCTGCACCTGGTGCTGCACCGCATCCTGCTGGTGCGCCTGGTGGGGCTGCTTGGCAAGACCAAGCAGATGTGGCTGCCGCCCCAGTTGCAGCAACGCCTCTTCTACCGGCTCGCCTTCGTGTTCCAGGGGGCCGTGCTGCTCGGTCAGGCGGAGATCTGGCTGCCCAAAGCGTCCGAGAGCCTGGCGCTTATCGAGTTGCTGGCCCAGCTCTGGATCCTGCTGTTCCTGCTACTGGCCCTGTTCGCCCTGCTCGACTGCCTGCTCTCCCTGAGCCGTCATACCCGGCTTGGGCGGGATCTGCCCCTGCGCGGCATCTTCCAGGGGGTGAAACTGGTGGCCAGCATCCTGGTGGGCATCCTGATGATCGCCCTGCTGCTCGGCAAGTCGCCCCTCTTCCTGTTCAGCGGCCTGGGGGCCATGACCGCGGTCCTGATGCTGGTGTTCAAGGACCCCATCCTCGGCCTGGTGGCGGGTATCCAGCTCTCCGCCAACCGCATGCTGAGCGTCGGTGACTGGCTGCAGATGGACAAGTACGGCGCGGACGGCGAGGTGACCGACATCGGCCTCACCACGGTCAAGGTGTCGAACTGGGACAAGACCATCACTACCATCCCCACCTATGCCCTCATCTCCGACTCCTTCAAGAACTGGCAGGGGATGACCGAATCCGGCGGGCGCCGCATCAAGCGCAGCGTCAACATCGACATGACCAGCGTGCGCTTCCTCACCTCGCAGGAGCAGTTGCAGCTCAAGCAGGCCAGGTTGCTGGCGCCCTACCTCAGCCGCAAGGAGCAGGAGCTCAGCAGCTACAACCAGCAGCTCAGCGATGCCATCAGCTGCCCCATCAATGGTCGCCACCTCACCAACCTCGGCACCCTGCGCGCCTATCTGGACGCCTACCTGCGGGCTCATGCGGGCATTCGCAAGGACATGACCCTGATGGTGCGCCAGTTGGCACCGACCACGGACGGCCTGCCGCTGGAGATCTACTGCTTCACGGCGACCACCGCCTGGGCCGAGTATGAAGGGATACAGGCTGATATTTTCGACCACATATTTGCGATAATTGAGCAATTCCATCTGCGTTTGCATCAGTCTCCAACCGGTTATGATATGCACAGTTGGAAAAATGGCTGATCCCGCTTATGACAAGGTGCCGTGGCGCAGCGCTGCACCGTATTTAATCGCCGACCCGTCAGCACGTGGCGGTTGAAATTTGCATGGCAGAGGAGAAAAATGGCGGCCTTCTCTTCGCCCCGGGCGCGCCCGTCGCCTCCGCGCTGGCCAGAGTGCTGAACCACCCCCTTTATCACAGGAAAGTTATGAAGCTCCTCCACAACACGGCGGCCGCACTGTGCTGCTCCCTGATCCTGGCCGCCATGCCCGCCCTCGCTATCGAATATGCCCTGCCCGCAGCCAACAGCCGCCTGGTGGGGGAGAACCTGGACTACGTGGTGTCCCCGGAAGAGGCGGGCCAACCCCTGGAAGCGGCAGCGGCCAGATTCCAGCTCGGCTTGACCAACATGCTGGAAGCCAACCCCAAGGCGGACCCCCTGCTGCTGCAGGCGGGCGAGAAGCTGGTCGTGCCGCATCAGTTGATCCTGCCGGATGCCCCCCGTGAAGGCATCGTGCTGAACGTCGCCGAGATGCGCCTCTACTACTACCCCAAAGGCAAGAAGGTGGTGGAAGTGCTGCCGATTGGCATCGGCCAGCTCGGCACCGACACCCCGGAAGACTGGGTGACCAGCGTGCAGCGCAAGAAGGCGGGCCCGACCTGGACCCCGACCGCGAAGATGCACGCCGAGTACGCCGCCCGTGGCGAGACCCTGCCTGCGGTCTGGCCGGCCGGACCGGACAACCCCATGGGGCTGTTCGCGCTCTACATCGGCAAGATGTACGCCATCCACGGCACCAACGCCCAGTTCGGCATCGGCCTGCGGGTGAGCCACGGCTGCGTGCGTCTGCGCAACGACGACATCGAGTACCTGTTCAAGCAGGTCCCGGTCGGTACCCGCGTCCAGTTCGTGAACCAGCCCATCAAGGCCTCTGTCGAGCCGGATGGCCGCCGCTACCTGGAAGTGCACCAGCCCCTCTCCCGCAATCAGGAGGAGTTCAACTCCAGCCTGCCGGCCCCGCTGCCCATGTCCACCGCCGTGACCCGCTTCATCGCCCACGCGGACAGCGACTCCCAGCTGGTCAAGCAGGCCCTGGAGCAGCGCAGCGGCATGCCCATCGCCATCAACCGCTGATCCCGCCCGTCGGTATCCCGAGCCCCGGCCACTGTCGGGGCTTTTTTATGGCGCGGGGGAGGGGATCATCAGGGTAAACCCTTGGCAGGTCGGGATAAAATCCGGCCTTATTGCAATTGAGTGGTTGCTTGGTTAGGTGTTAAACGTTTTTCATGTGTTTTTTATTTGTTAAAAGTGGTTGTGGTCCGGCGATCTGCTGATTACTCTAGGCCGGTTTTTTTAAGGAAGAGTCCGTCGCAAGAACGGGCACAGACGTCACATAACGGAGTTTTGAATGACAGCTAGCACCCCCATGCTCATCACCTTTCTGGTGTACATCCTCGGGATGGTGTTGATCGGCTTCATCGCCTATCGCGCCACCCGTAACTTTGACGACTACATTCTCGGCGGCCGCCGGATGGGGAGCTGGGTGACCGCCCTCTCCGCCGGTGCCTCCGACATGAGTGGCTGGCTCCTGATGGGCCTGCCTGGCGCCGTCTTCATCGGCGGCATCTCCGAGAGCTGGATCGCCATCGGCCTCATCATCGGCGCCTACTTCAACTGGCGCTGGGTGGCCGGTCGGTTGCGGGTTCACACCGAGAAGAACCGCAACGCCCTGACCCTGCCGGACTACTTCACCTACCGCTTCGAGGACAAGAGCCGGGTGCTGCGCATCCTCTCCGCCCTGGTGATCCTGCTGTTCTTCACCATCTACTGCGCCTCCGGTGTGGTGGCCGGTGCCCGCCTGTTCGAGAGCACCTTCGGCATGAGCTATGACACCGCCCTCTGGATCGGTGCCGCGGCCACCATCACCTACACCTTCTTCGGCGGCTTCCTCGCGGTAAGCTGGACCGACACCGTGCAGGCGACCCTGATGATCTTCGCCCTCATCCTCACCCCGGTGTTCGTCATCATCGCCGTGGGCGGCATCGACACCGCCATGGTGCAGGTGGCGGCGCAGAACGCCAGCAACCTCGACATGTTCAAGAACCTGGACTTCATCGCCATCATCTCTCTGATGGCCTGGGGCCTGGGCTACTTCGGCCAGCCCCACATCCTGGCGCGCTTCATGGCGGCGGACTCCCACCACTCCATGGCCAGCGCCCGTCGCATCAGCATGACCTGGATGGTGCTGTGCCTGGGTGGCGCCGTGTCCATCGGTTTCTTCGGCCTGGCCTACTTCTCCACCTTCACCGAGCAGGCGGGCGGCGTGACCGCCAACCCGGAGCGCGTCTTCATCGAGCTCTCCAAGATCCTGTTCAACCCCTGGATTGCCGGCGTGCTGCTCTCCGCCATCCTGGCGGCGGTCATGAGTACCCTCAGTTGCCAGCTGCTGGTCTGCTCCAGCGCCATCACCGAGGATCTCTACAAGCCCTTCCTGCGCAAGAACGCCTCCCAGAAAGAGCTGGTGTGGGTCGGCCGCGCCATGGTGCTGCTGATCGCCCTGGTGGCCATCGCCGTCGCCACCAACCCGGAAAACCGGGTGCTGGGGCTGGTGAGCTACGCCTGGGCCGGTTTCGGTGCCGCCTTCGGCCCCGTGGTGCTGCTCTCCGTGCTCTGGTCCCGCATGACCCGCAACGGCGCCCTGGCTGGCATGCTGGTCGGTGCCCTGACCGTCATCATCTGGAAGCAGTTCGGCTGGCTGGGTCTGTACGAAATCATCCCGGGCTTCCTGTTTGCCACCCTGGCCATCGTGCTGTTCAGCCTGCTGGACAAGGCTCCCTCCAAGGCCATGCAGGATCGCTTCGCAGAAGCCGAGCAGGAGTTCCAGAGCCCCATGGCAGACGCCATCGCGGCAAAATAACCCCCGCCTCGACGACAAAAGCCCCGCAACTGCGGGGCTTTTTAATGGGCAACACATGCCCATGGCAGGGATTAGGCGGGACGCCTGCCCAGCCGTTGCACATCCTGGCGGGCGGCGGCCCCGGCTTGGGCAAGCCAGCGCTGGCGGGCCCCCTCATCCGAGGTGTGGACGGGCCCCAGATGCTGGCGGTGGGTCAGCCGGATGCCGCACAGCCCCAGCACCGGCTTGTCCAGGGTGCGCTCCAGGGGGGCACCCTGCCACCAGCGGTAATACCAGGGGGGGCTGTCCATGGTGAGCAGCAGGCGCGCCGTCTTGCCGGCGAGCAACTGCTCCGGGTGGGCCTTCCCCGGCTGGTAGCGAAAGGCGAAACCCGGCAGCAGGGTGCGATCCAGCAGCCCCTTGAGCCGGGCAGGCAGGTGGCCCCACCAGACGGGGGCGACGATCACCAGATGGTGGGCCTGCACCAGGCTCTGCTGCACCGCCTGCAGATCCGGTTCGAGGGGCTGCGCCTCGTCATAGCCATGTTGCAGGTCCGGCGCGAAGGCGAGCTCCCCCACGTGATGCAGGGTGACGCGCGCGCCCCCTTGCTCGGCGCTGCGGGCATACTCTCGGGCGAGGGCGTGGCAGAGGCTGTCGGGTTTGGGGTTGCCGTTGAGAACAAGCAGGTTGGGGGTCATGGTATGGCTCCTTGAAGTGAGCCCCCATTACACCCCTTGCCCCATGGGACAGAGTCAAGCCACCTTTTGCCCCCGATCCGCGGCGGCGGGATGATCCCGCCCGTCGGGGGATTGCTGCGCCGGGGCACCATATCGGCAAGGGTGCTGCGCCAGCAGCGTGGCGCACTGGCTCAAGCCCTGGTGCTGGCGTTGCAACCGGGCGACCTCCGCTTCTATCTGTGCCAGCTTGCCCGCGATAAGCTGCTCCACCTTCTGCCAGGGAAACTCGGCGAGACTGGTGAGGCCCGCGAGCAGAGGGGCCAGCTCGCTCAATTTGCAGCCGAGCTGCTGAGCCTCGCGAATAAAGCCGACCCACTCCAGATCCTCAGCCCGGTAGACGCGATACTTGCCGCGCCGCCTGGGCTCGGGCAGCAGCCCGAGCTGCTCGTAGAGGCGGACCGCCTTTGGGGTGGTGCCCGCCAGCCGGGCAAATTCGCCGATATACATGGTGCTGCTCGCAAAGGTTGTTCGAGTAGGGGCTCACTATAGGTCAGTGGCTGGCGGGAGAGAATCCCCATGGGGGAGGGAGGAGTTGGATTGGCAAGGGACATCCACCTTGCTAGGCAAGTCTGCTATCGAGATAGTGGGTATCATAAATTGTTATATGGAAACCACCTTAATCACTAGAATCAACGTGAAGCAGAAATACCAAGCGTTACAAGTCACTTTTAAACGCTTTGTTATACATGTTTTCTTCAACATAAAAAATATTAGTGCTTACATCCAGAAATGCATAAGCGGCTTCTACCTTTTTAAGAAAAGACTTATCCCTAGAAAGTAATATGTCAGCGAAAGTTGCGAAACTTGCATGACTTTGGTCACTTATCGAGGCAAAGAATCGCCGTTCTATATGAACCTTTGAATCTGGATGATATCCCAGCATATTTAACATGTGATATATTGAATTGACTTTCTGATACTTGAAAAATTCTATTGTTGGGTAAATGGGGTTGCTTTCTATACCGAAAAATTGCTCTAAGGTTATGTCTGATTCTTTTGGGAGTTTTTCATGAATAAGAGACCATATCTGCTGAATAACGTTTGGTGGTTCTATGTTATTCAACTGTATCGGCCCTATATCTAAAGATTTACGAAAGTCTTTTATGCCCGACCAACCAATAGAGTCACTAACACTCTCTGACGCAAGTCTTGCGCTCTCAAAAATGGCATCTGACATCTTCCTTTTAATTTCACTGGATTGAGTTTCTAACTGTACTGCTAACTCAGGGAAATGGGGTTTCAAATCCTCAATGTTTTTAAGCATGAAATCATGCAACTCATTATAAGCGTCAACTTGTGTATCTCTGGTGTCCCAAAATGTATTCTGACTTAAGCCACCGTAAACCTTTTGAACATTGAGCATAATTGATTGATAGATGCGTTCGTATACTGGTTCGTTTGAGTTGTATTCATTAAAAGAAAGATAACTATCTCTTTCTGTAATTGTTGCCTTACCAGTTGGCTGGAAGTGCTCATCAAAACAAATTTTCAAATGAAATGCACCTAGCTGGTTCAGTATTTCAAGAAATTTGCTCTCATAGCCAACTGAACGCTTTATCTCTTTTAGAGTTTCATCTGAGTAAATGACTTGGTATTTACAAGCAAGCATTTTCCCAAGTTCACCTAAACCAAATTTCATGAACATATCTAGCATGTTTTGATCTAGATAAACTGTCAACTTATCTTGATATATCGGAATCTTTTCCATGTTGTTTCTCGTAATGCATATAACAGTTAATAGATGGCGGGTGGTATTAATCCGATAATCGAGTCTTCCGCATAATTCCGTACCTACTTTATCACTGTGACGAAAATTTATTTAAAATAATAATATTGCCAGCTTGGCTCTGAGTCTGCCCGTCTTCGCTTGGCCTCTTCATCTGGCACGACCATTACGACTGAATAAAAATACAGTCGATAAGAAACTCTGGGCGTCACTATGTTGAGCAAGGCGTAACCACCTCATTGCACCTTGGCGAACCCCATATCATCGGCGCTCCGTTAATTTCTAAAACCGAATTTCCACCGACTCTGCGCTGCGCCTTGCCTCACCGTGATAAACTGCTTCGATATTGTTGCCGTCCGTATCGAGCACAAAGGCGGCGTAATAGCCGGGGTGATAATTGCGCTCGCCGGGGGCGCCGTTGTCTTGACCGCCGTGGGCGAGGGCCGCCTGATAGAAGCGATCCACCATGGCCCTGTCTTGTGCCTGGAAGGCGAGATGATGGCGGCCGGTCAGTGTGCCGAGCGCTGCCGGGCTGTCGATGGATGTGACAAAGAGCTCGTCAGCCCAGAAGTAACCCTCACCCGCGCCGCCGATTGGCACATCGAGGGTGGCCAGTATGGCCCTGTAAAAGGGCTCGCTGGCGGTCAGGTCTTTCACCACCAGCTGGAGATGGTCGATCAGCCGACCCCGATGCAGTGTGTGCGTTTCCATACATTCACTCCACTCGACATGGTTGAATCAGTCACTTACCTCTTGCCGGTTGTGCCCTTTGGCGACGCTACCGCCCTGAATGTCAGCTTCCAGCTTGCTGCGATTGACCAAAGGGGCGTGGTTGGCATGGCACATGGGAGACTCCGACGAGGCGTGTGTTGCCAATTGGCTATATTAACGGCCCGCGAGCGAAGGGGAAGGAGGAAATGGCGAATTGCCGGGCAAGATCAACAAATGGAGGCCAGCCCGAAAGCCTGGCGTCCGGGCTGGATTGGCGAGAGGGGGAGAGGGGGAGAGGGGGAGAGGATAGGTAAAAGGGGGGCGAGTGGCCACCAACTGGTGACCCTCTTGCTGCCTGTACGGGAGTGGTTGCCCGGCCCTTGGCCGGGCGGGGGATCAGTTGCCCAGGATCTCGCTGCAGTTGAGGGTGGGCTGACCGTAGCGCTCCAGCATGGCGTCGCTCCCCTTGGTCCAGAAGGTGAGGTTTTGTCCCTCGTACCGGGCGCCGCTGGCGCTGGGGGTCTCATAGGCGAGCACCTGCTGCTGGTCGTTCCCCTCGCTCAAATTGATCATGGCGGCGGGCCGCTTGGCCTCGTTGTAGAAGTAGGTGGAGAGGGTGAGGCTCTTGCCGCACTGGTAATCAATCGGCGTCGGCACCCTCAGTTGGCCGCCTTTTATCTGCAACTCGGTGATCCGCAACTGGTAGCTCTCTTCCACGCACTGGCGCAGGTCGCCCGCCTTCCAGCAGTCGTTGCGCCCCTTGATCCAGCCGCGCTGGATGGCGCGCTCGCTCTTCTGCTGCTCGGGGGAGAACCCGGCAATCGCCTTGGGATAGAGGGCTGACAGCTCGTTATCCAGCGCAGCCAGTCCGGCATCCTTGCAGATGAGGGTTTCGGCGGCGCCTTTCGCCTTGGCGCACTCGAAGGAGGGGGTGGCTGCCGTGGCCAGCAGAGGGTAAAACAGCAGGGTTCCAAGCAAGATCTTGTTCATCGACAGGGCTCCAACAGGGGGCATGATGCCCCGTGACCAGAGCACACTTTACACCCGAAGGAGGCAGGAGCACCCCGTGTTTTTGGGTGGCGGGCGGCCCTGCATGGCAATCAGACGCCGGCCAGCGCCAAGGTCTGGCGGCTGCGCCACAGCCGCTCGTGGAAGAAGAAAACGACGGTGTTGATGGCAGGTTCGATCAGTGCCATCACGCCGCCGGTGAGCAGCTCGCCACTCAGCAGGTAGGCGACACCGAAGGCCACCGAGAAGTGGACCAGGGCGAAGCTGCTGGTCTTGGCCTGCAGGCTGTGTTCAGGCTTGAGCTTGTGCCAGCCAAGGTCGTGGAAGTAGAAGGCGACCGTGTTCACGGCGGGCTCGATGAGGGCGATCAGGCTGGCGGTGAGCAGTTCGCCGGTCAGCAGGTAAGCCACGGTGAAGGCGACACAAAAGTGCAGGATGGCGAAGCTGATGGTCTTTTTCATGGTGGTGTCTCCTCTGGCGATGAAAGCAGTATCACCCAGAATTCCATCAAATGAAAACCATTCTCATTTATCGGCGAAATAGAAAATGCCTATCGACCAGGGGGAGGCCCCACCAGATTGGGAGTTGCCCGGGACCGCAGCGGCGCTAGAGTGTGCCTTTTGCCATGAAAAAGGAGCTTTCATGACCATCAACTCCAACCTGTTTGTTCTCTTCATGCTGCTGCTGATGATCGTCGTCGGCGTGGTGGCCTGGCGACTGGCCCGGCGCAAGAGCCGCCACCCGGGGCTTGTCACCTTCCTGTGCGTGTTGCTCTGCCTGGTGCCGCCCTTTGCCCTGCTGGCGCTGCTCATTCTGGCGCTCTGGCGGGACATGCCCGCAGGCGCCGATGCCAGGCAAGCCTAGTCTCTTCAGCCGCCACTGCCGCAGTCATAGCAAAGCCCCTTGCGGGGCTTTTTTACTTGGAATGTCCCGCGCAGCAGGTGGCCGGTTGGAAGGGGCAAGATCGGATGATGGCCCTACCTGCCTAGGTCAGCGATCCGAGCATGGGCCTCGCGCATTCCCTGTTCCGCCCCGTGGGGGCGCAGATCCATCCCCTCTGCGTAGACGAAGTCCACCGGGATGCCCATCAGGCCGAGCACGGACTTGAGGTAGGGGGTGACCGCATCTGTCGTCTGTCCCTGATGCACGCCGCCGCGGCTGCTGAACACCAGGGCGTTGACCCCCTCCACCAGCCCCATGGGGTAGGTGTCGGTGTAACGGAAGGTCACCCTGGCCCGCGCCACCAGACCGAACCAGTTCTTGAGGGGGGTCGGCACGTTGAGGTTGTACATGGGGGCGCCGATCAGCAGCAGGTCGGCGGCCTTGAGTTCGGCAATCAGCCGATCCGACAGCGCCACCGCCTGCCGGATGGCCTCATTGGCCGGTTCAGCCCCCCGCAGGGCGTGAAACAACGGCCTGTCGAGGGCGGGCAAGTCGAGGGCGGTCAGGTCGCGCACCACCACCTGGTCCTGGTGGCCCTGCTCCCGGCGTGTTTGCAGGAAGTGCTCCATCAACTGGTTGGTGCGGGATGCGGGGCCGTTGAGGCTGGATTGCAGCAGCAGGATCTGGCTCATGAGGGGAACTCCATCTGAAACGTGTGAAGAATGAAGGGAGCTTACCAGTCATTTTTTTCCGCAGTGCTGATAGTATTTCGCCATATTGGTTCCAAAAGGTATGCAATAGATGGCAAACACGCTCAACGGCATCGATCTCTTCGCCACCGTGGTGGAGGCGGGCAGCTTCGCCCAGGCGGCGGAGCGGCTTCACCTCACCCGCTCGGCGGTGGGCAAGGGGGTGGCGCGGCTGGAGCTGCGTCTCGGCGTGCAACTGTTTCATCGCACTACCCGCAGCCAGAGCCTGACCGAGGAGGGGGCGCTCTTCTATCGCCACTGCCTGCGGGCGCTGGAGGAGGTGCGTCTTGGGGAAGCGGCGCTGGCCAGCAACAAGCTCACCCTCAACGGCAGATTGAAGGTCTCCATGCCGGTGCTGTTCGGCCAGCAGTGCGTGGCCCCCATTTTGCTGGCGCTGGCGAAGGCGCATCCCGGGCTGGCCCTGGAGCTGTCGTTCAGCGATCGCAAGGTGGATCTGGTGGAGGAGGGGGTGGATCTGGTGATCCGCAACGCAGAGCCGCCGGACAGCCTGGATCTGGCGGCGCGCAGGCTCGGGGAGCACGGCATGACGCTCTGCGCCTCGCCCGCCTATCTGGCCGAGCGGGGGGAACCTGTGACCCTGGCCGAGTTACCGGATCATGAGTGCATCGCCTATTTGCGCCAGGGGCGGGTGCTGTCGTGGTGGTGGCAGGAGGCCGAGGCATGGCGCGAGGTTCAGCCCAGAGGGCGGTTGCAGATGGACGATCTCAACGCCATCACCCAGGCGGCCATCGCGGGCTTTGGCCTGGCCTGGTTGCCGACCTGGCTGGCGCGGCCCCACCTCGAGCGGGGCGAGCTGCGCGAGCTGCTGGCCCGGTTGCCGGGTCGGCGCTATCCCATCAACGCCCTCTGGCCCCATGGCCCGCATCTGCCCCTCAAGACCCGGCTCGCCATCGACTGGCTGGCGAGCCGCCTGCCCGAGCGGCTGGCCAGGGTGAGCGGGCCGGATCATCTGCCCCAATGAAAAAGGGCCTGCTGTGGCAGGCCCTTTCCCATTTTCTGCGGTTCCGAGGGTCAGGCCTCGGCCTTGCTCAGCCACTCCACCCTGTACTGGGCGCCGGCGCCCTGGGCCAGCCTGGCGCACAAGGGTTTCAAGAAGGCCTCGATCTGCTCGTCCAGCATCCAGGGGGGGCTGACGATGAGCATGCCGGAGCCGTTCATGCCCCAATCGGCAGTCTGGCCGGCCACTTCCAACTCCGCTACCAGGACGTTGCCGAAGTTCTCGCGCTTGATCGCTTTGAGCATGTCGCGGGACTTGTCCGCCTCTTGCCCGAGGATGGGATACCAGAGGGCGTAGATGCCGGTGGCCCAGCGCTTTTGCGCTTTTTTAAGGGTATCGACCACGGCGAAGTAATCTTCCTTGAGCTCATAAGGGGGGTCGATGAGCACCAGGCCACGGCGCGGGGTGGGGGGCAGCAGGGCCACCAGCCCCTCGAAGCCGTCGCGATGGTGGACGGCGACGCGGGGGTCGTACCCCATGTTGGCGCGAAGATCCTCCACCTCGTTGTTGTGCAGCTCCATCAGCGCCAGCTTGTCCTGATCGCGGATAAGGCGGCGGGACAGCTCCGGCGAGCCGGGGTAGTAGTGCAGCTGGCCATCGCTGTTCATCTCCTCGATGACACCCAGATAGGGGGCCATGGCAGACCACTGGGCCCGCTCATCCCACAGGCGTTTGATCCCGTCGGCATATTCCGCTTTCTTCTGGGACCAGTCGCCGCGCAGGTCGTAGAGACCGCCACCGGCATGGGTGTCCAGCACGATGAAGGGTTTCTCCTTCTTCTTGAGGGACTCGATGATCAGGGCCTGGACGGCGTGTTTGAGCACATCGGCGTGGTTGCCGGCGTGAAAGGCGTGGCGGTAGCTCAGCATATGAGATCTCTGAGGGGGCCCTGCTGGGCACCCAGTAACGATAGATAGTGAAACAGGTTGCGGCTGTCGCCGCGAAACAGGGCGAGGGTGCGCAGGGTCTGCAGCAAGACCCCCTGTTGCAGCCGCTCCAGCTCCAGTTCGTGGGCCAGCATGGTATGGTACTCCTCGGCCCCCACCCGTGACTTGGCCTGCTGGCGCAGGGTGCGCCAGGGGAGCAGCACCGCCTCGGTCTGTACCAGGGCCGGTTGCAAGTCCGTGAGGTCGACCGGGATCCGGAGCAGGTCGAGGTGGTGCAGCAGGAGTGCCAGGTTGACGTTGCCCCCCATGCTTTGCACGTGGAGCCAGTCCTGGCTGCGCTGGCCATAGGCGCCTGTGCTCCATGTCCAGAACTCGGAAGGGGTGGGCAGGGCGTCGGGGCTGACCCGCTCGCTGGCCATCAAGGCTTCATCACGCAAAGAAGGCCTGCTCCATGGTTTCCAGCTCCTCAGAGAGGCTCATCCACTCCAGCTCGACGTGCTCCAGCTCCTCCTTGAGGGGGCCCTGGGACTTGAGTAGCTCGGAGAGCTTGCCCTTGGCGATCTCTTCATAGATGGCGGGATCGGCCAGCTGGTGCTCGATGTCGGCGAGCCTGCCTTGCAGCTTCTCCATGCTGGCCTCGAGCTTCTCGAGCTTCTGGCGAAGCGGCCGGGTTGCTTGCCGGAACTGGGCCTCAAGGCGCTTCTGATCCTTGCGCGCCACCGCCGAGTTGGCGGAGACGGGGCCATCTGACGGCTTGGCATTGGCCTCTTTCTCCTGCTCGCCGAGCCACTTGTGGTAGTCGTCGAGATCCCCATCGAAGGGCTCGACCCGGCCGCCGTGGACCAGATAGAAGTCATCCGTGGTGGTGCGCAGCAGATGACGGTCGTGAGAGACCACCACCATGGCTCCCTCGAACCCTTGCAGGGCCATGGTCAGGGCGTGGCGCATCTCCAGATCCAGGTGGTTGGTCGGTTCATCCAGGAGCAGCAGGTTGGGCTTTTGCCAGGTGATGAGGGCCAGTACCAGACGCGCTTTCTCACCACCGGAGAAGGGGGCCACCTTGTCGAGTACCTTGTCGCCGTGAAAACCGAAGCTGCCGAGGTAGTTGCGAAGCTCCTGCTCGGTCTTGTCCGGCGCGAGGCGCACCAGGTGATCGAGGGGGCTGTCATCGAGGCGCAGGGTCTCGAGCTGATGCTGGGCGAAGTAGCCGATGCTCACCCCGGCGCTCACCTCCAGCTTGCCGGAGAGGGGCGGGTTGGAGCCCGACAGCATCTTGATGAAGGTGGACTTGCCCGCGCCGTTGCGACCGAGCAGGCCGATGCGCGAGCCCGGCACCAGGTTGAGCTTGATCTTCTCCAGGATCACCTTGTCGCCGTAACCGGCGCTGAGGTTCTCCATGGCGATGAGCGGGGTCGGCAGAGCGGAGGGCTCGCGAAACTCGAAGCTGAACTCGGAGTCGGCGTGGGCGGGCAGGATCTTCTCCATCCGCTCCATGGCTTTGAGCCGGCTTTGGGCCTGACGGGCCTTGGAGGCCTTGTAGCGGAAGCGGTCCACATAGGATTGCATGTGGGCCATCTCCCGTTGCTGCTTCTCGTACATGGACTGCTGCTGGGCCAGGTGCTCGGCCCGTTGCAGTTCGAAGTCGGAGTAGCCGCCGCTGTATTCGTTGAGCTTGCCGTTCTCGATATGGATGATGCGATTCACCACGGAATCGAGGAAGTCGCGGTCGTGAGAAATGAGCACCAGCGTGCCCTGATAGCCCTTGAGCCACTTCTCCAGCCAGATGACGGCGTCCAGATCCAGGTGGTTGGTCGGTTCATCCAGCAGCAGCAGATCGGAGCGGCAGAGCAGCGCCTGGGCCAGGTTCAGGCGCATGCGCCAGCCACCGGAGAAGCTTCTGACCGGCGAGTCGAGCTGATCGCCGCCAAAACCCAGACCGTGCAGCAGCTCGGCGGCGCGGGCGCGAATGCTGTAGGCACCTATGGTATCGAGCTTGCCGTGCAGCTCGGCCACCAGCAGACCGTTGTCATCCGCCTCGGCCCGGGCGAGCTCGCCCTCCAGGGCGCGGAACTCCTTGTCGCCGTCGATCACGTACTCCAGGGCGGAGCAGTCCAGCGCCGGGGTCTCCTGGGCCACGCCGGCAATCTGCCAGCCGGCGGGCAGGCTGAAGCTGCCGTTGTCGATGGCCAGCTCGCCCCGCACCAGCGCAAAGAAGGTGGACTTGCCACAGCCGTTCTTGCCCACCAGGCCCACCTTGTGGCCGGGGTGTATGGTGGCGGACGCGTTGTCCAGCAGCGTGCGGCCGCCGCGGATCAGTTCGATTTGACTGGCAACTATCATGGATGGGTCTGCTTGGCTCGATTGAAGGAGAGAAACTGGCGTGGATCTTACGTGAAATGACACAAATTTGCACTTGAGGGCGGGGGGGATGGCTGCCGCCGGAAAAACGTGTCATAACAGAGACATCTGGGGGGCAGGAGGCTGACCATGTTGATTAAAGAGATCATGACGACCCGGGTCGCGACCGTTTCCATGGATGACAGGCTGAGCGTCATCAAGGAGATCTTCGAGCAGGCCCATTTCCGCCACCTCCTGGTGGTGGAAGAAGAGAAGCTGGTGGGGGTCATCTCGGACCGGGATCTGCTGCGTGCCATCAGCCCCTATCTGGACACGGATGCCGAGATGAACCGGGACACCGAGACCCTCAACCGGCGCGCCCACCAGATCATGAGCCGTGAACCCATCACCGTCTCCCCCGAACGCTCCCTGAAAGAGGCCGCCGGCCTCATGCTGGAGCACCAGATCTCCTGCCTGCCTGTGCTGGAAAACGGCGCCCTGGTGGGCATAGTGAGCTGGAAGGATCTGCTGAGGGTCATGCGCGGCTGGCAGCCGGTCTGACGAGGCGGGGAACATAAGCGGGGAGTCCGTGTCGCCCGGCAGCGCTTCCCTGCTTCTCGCCTTGTTGAAGGATTAAACTGCATTAATCAAATCTTTCAGTTCACTTATATTGCAAAAGTGATTTTTGTGGTCATAAATTCCACCAATGTTATTTAATGTGACACTATATGTCGCGGTGCCTGCTCGAATTGATGCTTTTATAATTAATCGTTCGCCGCTTCAGTTCCCATCAAGGTTTCCGGATCTACCTTAGGCCATCGGCACATCAACCGATCATCACGACCGAACTCTGGTCTGACAGAGAGTGCTTACACCTGAGGAAAGAACAATGAAAAAGACAGCATTGACGATGGCCATCTCCAGCCTGCTGCTGGCCGGTGGTGCACAGGCCGCCAACGTTTACGATCAGAATGGTACCAAACTGGACATCGGCGGCCGCGTCAACGGCATGTACTACGGCACCGATGACAACGCCACCGAAGGCGATGCCAGCTACCTGCGTCTGCACATCGCAGGTGAAACCAAGGTTGACGAGGATCTGACCGCGTTCGGCTTCGCCGAGTACAACCTGCCGGTCTCCGGTTCTGACAACGACGAGCTGCGTTACGCCTATGCGGGCATCAAGCACGATCGCTTCGGTGCCTTTAGCTACGGCCGCCAGGACGGTCTGTTCACCAAGGCGGTGAACAACTACACCGACGTGCTGCCGGAGTGGGGTGGTGATGGTCTGGGCAAGGACACCGAGGTGTTCGGCACCGGTCGTACCAACGGCCTGGCCCAGTACATGTACAACTGGCAGGGGCTGACCCTGGGTGCCCAGTTCACCGGCAACAACGACCCGCAGAACGCGAGCCGCAGCGAGCGCGTCGGCCCGAACAGCACCTGGAGCCCGAAAGGTTCTTCCGAGGGGTATGCCCTCTCTGCCAACTATGACTTCAACATGGGCCTGAGCCTGGGTGCCGCCTACAACCAGGCAGGCAAGACCGACGAGCAGGCCGAGAACGTGAGCTTCGGCGGCGACAGCGACGCCAAGCTGTTCGGGGTGGGCGCCAAGTACGCCGTCGGCAACCTCTACATGGCCGCCACCTACTCCCACGGTGAAGATCACCTCTTCGTGGACACCGGCTCCCTGCGCGGTTACGCCGAGAAGATGGATGGTTACGAAGCGGTCGTGCAGTACAACATCACGCCGAAGTTCAAGCCCTCCCTGGCCTACCTGCGTACCGACGTGAAGGACAGCGCTCACGGCATCGATGACACCGCGACCGAATATGTCTCCGTGGGCGCCTGGTACAACTTCACCGACAACTTCAATGCCTACGTGGACTACAAGATCAACCTGCTGGACGAAGTGGGTTCCACCGGCAAGAACAGCCTGAACAAGTCCACCGACGACATCGTCGCCGTGGCCCTGCAGTACAACTTCTAAGTCGTCCCGGACGCATTGCACATCCCAGGACCGGCCCATGTGGCCGGTCTTTTTGTTGCTGGCTGACCGCGCTGGATGACAAGAGCGGCACGCCGGGGTTCAGCAATGGCCCCGTGTGGTCGATACCCTTGTTGTCGGGGCCGGTGCGTGGCTGTGCTTGCCATGAGGCAGTGATGGGGCGATGATCACGCCCCGTGGTCAAGATCCTATCTTTCCTCGACGCTTTTCATTATTTCTATATAGGCTTGCGTTGTCCCGACAGGGAAAGCGGGGCTGGTTGGCATGTCGCAGCTCCGGTGCGGGGCAATTTCGGGAAATGGACGTAAGGGCGTTATATGGCGAGCATATTGGATTCAGTGGATCAACGTACCCAGCTTGTAGGGGAGAATCGCCTGGAACTGCTGATGTTCCGTTTGGGTGGCCAGCAACTGTTTGCGATCAACGTCTTCAAGGTGCGGGAAGTGGTCAAGCTGCCCCATCTGAACAAGATGCCGGGGTCCCACCACAACATCAGCGGTGTCGCCAACATTCGCGGCGTCTCCATCCCCGTCATCAACCTGCGCGGTGCCATCGGGATGCGCCCCATGGCCATCGATCAGGAGTCCAATCTCATCATCACCGAGTACAACCGCACCATTCAGGGATTCCTGGTGGGGCAGGTGGCCCACATCGTCAACATGACCTGGAAGGACATACTGCCGCCGCCCCGTTCGGCGGGTCGTGCCAACTACCTCACCGCCATCACCCGCATCCCGGAAGGGGGCGTCGACCAGATCGTCGAGATCATCGACGTGGAGAAGGTGCTGGCGGAGATCATCACCTATGACGTGCGCATCTCGTCCGAGGTGCTGGACGAGGAGATCCTGCCCCAGATGCAGGGACGTCGGGTGCTCATCGTCGATGACTCCAGCACGGCCCGCAACCAAGTGCGCGAGACCCTCGCCCAGCTCGGGCTCGAGGTCATCGAGTGCCAGGACGGCTTGCAGGCCCTCAAGCTGCTCAAGGGGTGGTGCGATGCGGGCAAGAAGGTGACCGACGAGATCATGCTGATGATCACGGACGCCGAGATGCCGGAGATGGATGGTTATCGCCTGACTCACGAGGTGCGCAGCGATCCGCGCATGTCCGATCTCTTCATCACCCTGAATACTTCTCTGAGCGGTAACTTCAACGAGGCCATGGTCAAGAAGGTGGGGTGTGATCGCTTCATCTCCAAATTCCAGCCCGACTTGCTGGTGGACGTGGCCCAGCAGCGGATGCGGCAGATCCTGGGTCGTTGAACCCGGCACGCCGAACCATGAAAAAGCCCCCGCCATGCGGGGGCTTTTTGCTGGGCAAGGGGAAGGGCCATGGGCCCGGCCACCGGGCTACTGAGTCAGCAGAGGCTCGACAAAGCGGGCGACCTTGTCGCGGATCCGAGGCTGGGCGGCGGCCGTCGGGTGCAGTCCATCGTTCATCATGAGTTCAGGGCGCAGCACAATATCATCCAGAAAGAAGGGCATCAGCGGCAGGTCGTTGGCCTTCGCAAGGTCCGGGAAAATCTGCTCGAACTGCTGCAGATAGCGCGCCCCATAGTTGCGGGGCAGCAGGATCTGGGTCAGCACCGTCTTCGCCTGGTGCGCCCGGGTGAGCTCGATCATCTTGGTCAGGTTGGCCCGGGTGATGGCGGGAGCAAAGCCCCGCAGCCCGTCGTTGGCGCCGAGTTCGATCAACACCCAGTCCGGTTTGTGGGTTTCGAGCAGGGCGGGCAGGCGGGCCAGGCCGCCCTGGGTCGTTTCACCGCTGATGCTGGCATTGATGAGGGTGTGTTCTCCCCCCTGCTGTTGCCACTTTTCATTGAGCAGGGCAGGCCAGCTCTGTTCGGCCTGCATCTGGTAGCCGGCACTCAGGCTGTCGCCCAGTACCAGCAGGGTCTGGGCCTGGACGGACGCTGCCCAGCAGCACAGGCAACTCACGGCAAACAAGAGACGCATCATGCAGTCAACTCCCACGTTCTATTGTCATTACAGGTTCAGGCAAACAGGATACCCAAGATGAGTTCAACGCCCATTATCGCCGTCAGGGGGCTCGGTAAAACCGTTCGCCTCGGTCAGGAAAGCCTCACCATCCTTGAAGGGATCGATCTGCAAGTCAATACCGGCGAGACGCTGGCGCTGGTCGGTGCGTCCGGTTCCGGCAAGTCCACTCTGCTCGGTTTGCTGGCCGGTCTCGATCTGCCGAGCAGCGGCGAGATAGAGATCCTCGGCCACTCCCTCACCCGGCTGGACGAGGAGGGACGCGCCAGGCTGCGGGCCGAGCAGGTGGGGTTCGTGTTCCAGTCGTTCCTGCTGCTGCCCACCCTGAGCGCCCTGGAAAACGTCATGTTGCCGGCCGAGCTGCGGGGGGAGACCGACAGCGAGCCCCGTGCCCGGGAGCTGTTGGCACAGGTCGGTCTGGGAGAGCGGTTGCACCACCTGCCGCCGCGCCTCTCCGGCGGCGAGCAGCAGCGGGTCGCCATTGCCCGTGCCTTCATGACCCGCCCCAGCCTGCTGCTGGCGGATGAGCCCACCGGCAACCTCGACAGCAAGACCGGGGAGACGGTGATCGAACTGCTGTTTCGTCTCAACCGCGAGCACAACACCACCCTGGTGGTGGTGACCCATGACCATGAGCTGGCCCAGCGCTGCCAGCGGCAGCTGGTGATGTCAGCCGGGCGGCTGGAGGCACAGACTGTCATGGCGGCCAGGGTGGGAGAGCTGTCATGAGTCAGTGGAGACAGAGCTGCACCAGGGGATCGCTGGCAGCAGCATGGACGGTGAGGGAGGCATCATGAGTCAGTGGCGACTGGGATTGAAGCTGCTGCGCCGGGAAGGGTTCAGCGGCGAGCTGCGCTGGTTTGTGCTGGCGCTGGCGCTGAGCGTCGCCTGCGTGCTCAGCGTGGCTCTGGTGGCGGATCGGCTGGACGCGGGGCTCAAGGCCTCCGGGCGGGATTTCATCGGAGGGGACAGGGTGCTGCGCTCCGCGACGCCGGCACCGGCAGAGTGGCTGGCGCAGGCGCATCAGGAGGGGCTTGCCGTGCAGACCACGGTCAGCTTCAACAGCATGCTGTTTCACGGCGATACCCTGCAACTGGCCTCCATCCGCGCCGTGCCCGGGGATTTTCCTTTCTACGGCAAGCTTGAGCTCACTCCCCAGCGCGCCCCGGCGCCCGGCGAGATCTGGCTCTCCGCCAGGGTGATGCAGCTGCTCGGCGCCAAGGTGGGGGAGGTACTCGAGGTCGGCAACACTCGGCTGACGGTGGCTGGGGAGTTGGGCCAGGAGCCGGATCAGGGGTTCAGTCCCTTCCAGATGGCGCCAAGGGCCTTGATCCACAGCGCCGATATCGAGGCGACCGGGGCCCTGCTGCCGGGCAGTCGCCAGCAGTGGCGCTATCTCGTCAAGGGGCCCCGCGACGCCATCGCCCGCTATGAGGCCTGGCTCAACCCCAGGCTGAGCGCCGGGCAGAAGCTCGTCAAACCCGACGATCAGGGTACCCAGGTGGGGAAATCCCTGGGCAATGCCGAGCGCTTCTTCCGTCTGGCATCCCTTGCCGGCGTGCTGCTCGGCGCCCTGGCCATGGGGATAGCGGTGCGCCATTTCGCCGAGCGCCAGACCAACATGGTGGCCCTGCTCAAGACCTTGGGGGCCTCGCGGCGCACCCTGTGGCAACTGATGGGCACCCTGCTGTTCTCCCTGACCCTGGTGGGGGCCCTGATGGGGCTGGTGGCGGGCAGCGCCATGCAGTGGCTGACCCTGAACCTGCTGGGGGATCTGCTGCCTGCGGATCTGCCGCCCCCCTCCTGGCGACCCTTTGCCCTGGGCCTTGCGGTTGCCTTCTTCATCACCCTGATGCTGGCGTTCGTTCCCTTCCTGAGGCTGCTCAAGGTACCGCCGCTGCGGGTGCTGCGCCGGGAACTGGAGGCGGGGATCCCCCCCTGGCTGACGGTGCCCGTGGGGCTCATCGGGCTGTTTGCCCTGGTGTGGGGCTTTACCGCCGACATCAGGCTGGCCTGCGGGCTCATCGGTGGCATGGGGGTGTTGATGGCGCTGCTGGCCCTGCTCGCCTCCGTGCTGCTGCGTCTTGGCAGTCGGCTCAAGGGGCCCCATGCCCTGCGCCTGGCCATCAATCACCTCTCCCGGGAGCGGGGCAGTGGTCTGTTCCAGCTGGCGGGCTTCGCCCTGGCCCTGATGCTGTTCGGACTGCTGTGGGCGGCGCGGGTCGATCTGCTGGAGGATTTTTCCACCCGGTTGCCTGCCGACTCCCCGAACCGCTTCCTGGTCAATGTGGCGGACAGCGAGCGGGAAGGGATCCTGGCCGATCTGCACCAGGCCGGGGCCATCACCTCGGACTTCTACCCCATGGTGCGCGGGCGCCTGATCCGTATCGCCGGTGAGGCGGTGGGGGAGGATGCGGCGCGGGAGGGGGTGGACAGGGAGCTCAACTTCACCACCACATCGGCCCTGCCCGCCGACAACAAGGTCACTGCCGGTCAATGGCTGGCCGGCAAGGGGGAGGTCTCCGTCGACGAGGCGCTGGCGGGACGGCTCGGCATCGCGCTCGGAGACGTGCTCGGCTTCACCATAGAGGGGCGGGCGTTCGAGGCCAGGGTGACCAGCCTGAGGTCCATCAAGTGGGACAACATGAGGCCGAACTTCTACATGATCTTCTCGCCGGATGTGTTGGCCCCCTTCTCCCAGACCTGGCTCGGCAGCTATCGTCTGCCGCCTGAGGGGCGAGGGGCAGAGGTGGAACTCATCCGCCGCCACCCCACGGTGAGCCTCATCGATGTGGAGGATCTGATAGGCCGCCTCACCCTGGTCTCCGATCAGGTGAGCCGCGCCCTGGGGTTGATGCTCGGGCTGGTGACGGTGGCCGCCCTGCTGGTGCTGCTGACCCAGACCCAGGCCGGCATGGCCCATCGGCGCCGGGAGCTGCTGCTGATGCGCACCTTGGGGGCGGGCAGCGCCCTGCTCGAGAAGATGTTGCGCTGGGAGCTGGTGGCGAGCGGTGCCCTGGCAGGGCTCTGCGCCGCCATGGTGGTGGAGCTCTGCTCCTTCGGTCTGCAGTGGTGGTGGGAGGGGGCGCAGTGGCAGTTCCACTGGGCCATCTGGGCGGCACTCCCACTGCTTGGGGCCGTGCTGGTGACCCTGGCCGGACAGGGCATGCGCCGCCAACTGCTGGCGGGTACCCTGAGCGACCGGCTCAGGGGACTGGGGCAGGGGCTGCTCTGATGGCTCGACACATCCCGACCTCGGTCGGGATGTGTCATTGGGTCAACGGGGTGAGTGCAGCAGATTGTCCAGAGCGCCGGGCAGGGCCGGGAAGCTGAAGTGAAAACCGGCCTGCTGCAAGCGGGCGGGCAGTACCTGCTGTCCGGTGAGCAGCAGATCCGCCGCCTCTCCCATCAGGAGTCGCAGGAGGGGGGCCGGTACGAAGAAGAGGTGCGGGCGATGGAGCGTGGCGGCCAGGGTCTCGCTGAACCGGCGATTGCTGACCGGTTGCGGGGCCGTGCCGTTGAAGATGCCGTCACACTCGCCGTGCTCGATGAGAAACAGCATGGCCCGCACCAGATCCTGCACGTGGATCCAGCTCATCATCTGGGTGCCGCTGCCCATCGGGCCGCCGAGGCCGAGGCGGTAAGGGGGCAGCATCCTGGGCAAGGCGCCCCCCTCCATGCCGAGTACCAGGCCGATGCGCAGGATGCAGACCCGGGTCTGGGCCGAGCGGGCCTGCTGGGCAAGCTGCTCCCACTGCTGACAGAGACGGTGGGTGAATTCGTCGTGAGGGTTCTGGCATGTTTCATCCAGAGGAGCGTCATCCTGGCGGCCATACCAGCCGATGGCGGAGGCATTGAGCAGCAATCTGGGGGGCGTGCTGGAGAGTTTGACGAGATCCACCAGCTGTTCGGTCAGCAGCCAGCGGCTGTTGCAGAGCAACTGCTTGCGGGACTCGCTCCAGCGTCCGGCGGCGATGGGTTCGCCGGCCAGGTTGATGACGATGTCCACGTCATTGAGGTGATCCAGCCTGTCCAGGCTGTCCAGCAGGGTGACATCGTGGCCGAGCAGCTCGTAGGCCCGGCTGCCCTGGCGGGTCAGCACGACTACTTCGTGCGCCACCTTGAGGTGTGCCACCAGACGGCGGCCGATAAACCCCGTGCCCCCCGTGATCAGTATCTTCATGTCCTGCCTCCCTGACGCTCTAGGGTCTACTCTAGAGCCTGGGTGCCCGATGGACAAGCTCCTGTTTTTATGAGCATTATGATTTTTGTCTCCCAAGACGCCGCCCCCTTTGTCCACGGGGTTGCCGGGCGTTGCGACCACGGGGGGCGCCGTGGCGTGGCGGTATCAGGGGCTCATTCCGGCTTGCCAAACGGGCGCCAGCGGGTAAACTCGAGCGCTTTTTCGCCATGTTCATGAGGGCCGTTATGCCATTTCGACGTTTGAAGGTGCGTCAATTCTATGTCCGGCTGCTCTGTGCCTTGCTGGCCGGTCTGTTGCCCATGCTCCTTGGGCTTGTCATCGTCATCTGGCAGACCGCCACCGGCGTGAAACAGGATGCGGTGGCGCGCCTGGAACATGCCAGGGTCATGTTCGACCGCACTCTGGACAATGCCCAGTTGGCGGCGTCGGCCCTCACCGGCAGCCTGGGCAGGCCCTGTCTCGAGGTGGTGCAGGGGCTCAGGGATCAGGTGGCCACGGTGCCGGATGTGCGCAGCGTCAACCTGGCCAGGGGGGATCGGATCTACTGCTCTTCTCTCTATGGCCCGGTCGATGGCGGCATCAAACTGGATGACTATGTCGGGGGCAGGCTCGACCTGATGAAGGGCAACCCGGTCACCCCGAATCGCCCCCTCATCGCCTACCGGGAAGAGGTGGGCGAGTTCAGCGTGCTGGTGGGGGTCGACGGCTACTACCTGCTCAACATCCTGGACATGCTGAGCCGCAACTCCCCACTGGGGCTGGTGGTCGGCAACGAGATGCTGCTGCGAAACAGCGAACTCACCGACAAGCTGATCCCCAAGGATCGCAATGGCTATCTCGAACAGGTCTCGACCAGGTACCCGTTCAAGGTAGTGACCACGGTGTCGGTGGATGAGTACCGTGCCCACATCTGGGACTACTCCAAGGTGGGCGTCATTATTTATCCTCTGCTGAGCCTGCTGCTCGGGGTGGCGGTCTTCTGGCTGATGGGCCGTTCGACTTCGCCGGCCCAGGAGCTGAAACGGGCACTGTCCCAGCAGGAATTCATCCCCTATCTGCAACCCGTGGTGAACGGGGAGGACGGCCACTGGAGCGGTTGCGAGGTGCTGATGCGCTGGCAACACCCCCGTCAGGGGATGATCTCGCCGGATCGCTTCATTCCCCTGGCAGAGGACAGTGGTCTCATCGTGCCCATGACCCGGCTGCTGATGGCGCAGGTGCGCGAACAGTTTGCGGGCAAGGCGCACCATCTGCCGCGAGGGTTCCACTTTGGCTTCAACATCAGCGCCAGCCACTGCAAGGATCTGAGCCTGGTGGAGGATTGCCGGGATTTCATCAACGCCTTCAAGGGGAATCCCATCAAGCTGGTGCTGGAGCTGACCGAGCGCGAGCTCATCGTGGCGGACGAGACGACGGACCGGCTCTTTGCCGAGCTGCATGCCCTCGGTGTCTTCATCGCCATCGACGATTTCGGCACCGGCCACTCCAGCCTGACCTACCTGCAGACCTTCCAGGTCGACTTCCTCAAGATCGATCAGAGCTTCGTCGGCATGATTGGGTCGGACGCGCTCTCCAGCCACATCGTGGAGAACGTCATCGATCTGGCGACCCGGCTCGGTCTGCAACTGGTGGCGGAAGGGGTGGAGAATCAGGTGCAGGCCGACTATCTGAAGGCCCGCGAGGTGACCTTCCTGCAAGGCTATCTGTTTGGCAGGCCCATGCCCATGAAGGAGTTTGTCAGCCAGCTGACCGGGCAGGGGCGATGAGGGGCAAGCGCGAGGCAAAAAAAACCAGCGACCGGGTCGCTGGTTTTTTTATGGCCGGATGGCTCAGAGCATGCGGGCCAGGGCGCGGCACAGACGCTGAACACCCTCTTCCGTGGTCGCCTCATCCACACAGGAGAAGCTCAGGCGCAGGGTGTTCTGGATCTCGGGGCGCACATAGAAGGGGGCGCCGGGCACGAAGGCAACCTTCTCCTTGATGGCCTCGTCGAACAGGGCCATGGCACTGACGCTGGGCGGCAGGGTCAGCCAGAGGAACATGCCCCCTTCGGGACGGGTGTAGCTGACGCCGGGCGGACAGTGGCGGGCGAGGGCGGCTTCCATGGCGGCACGCTGGCGACCATAGACCTCCTTGATCTTCTCCAGGTGAGCGTCGAGGGAGTTGTCGGTCAGGAAGCGGTGCAGCACCTGCTGGCTGAAGGCGTTGCTGTGCAGGTCGGTGGCCTGCTTGGCGATGGTGACCTTCTTGCGCAGCCAGTCCGGCACCACCATCCAGCCCAGGCGGAAGGCGGGCACCACCGTCTTGGAGAAGGACCCGAGCAGCACGGTGTTGTGGGGGGCCAGCTTGGCGATGGGAGGGAGGTGTTCCCCCTCGAAGCGCAGCTCGCCATAGGGGTCGTCTTCCACCATCAGCAGATCATGGCGCACCAGGCGCTCCGCCAGGGCTTCCCGGTTGGCGCGGCTGTAGGAAACACCGCTCGGGTTCTGGAAGTTGGGCACGCCGTAGAGCAGCCTGGCGCTGGAGCCCTGCTCCAGCAGCGCATCCAGCGCGGCCAGATCCAGCCCCTCTTCCGCCAGGGTGATGGGCTTGAAATTCGGTTGATAGACGGAGAACGCCTGGATGGCGCCAAGGTAGCCCGGCTCTTCGATGATGAGATCCTGCCCCTCGTTCACCAGCACCTTGCCCAGCAGATCCAGCGCCTGCTGGGAGCCGCTGGTGATGAGGATGTTGTCAGGATTGACGGCCATGCCGTGGCGGCTCAGGTAGCGATCGGCGATGAACTGGCGCAGCGGGGCAAAGCCCTCGGTGGTGGCATATTGCAGCGCGGCGGCTCCCTGCTCGCGCAGCACGTCCTGACAGGCCTGGTCGATGGCCTTGACCGGGAACAGATGGGGGTTGGGCAGGCCGCCGGCGAAGGAGATGATCTCCGGATTGGCGGCAACTTTGAGGATTTCGCGGATAAAGGAAGGCTCGACCTTCTCGAAGCGCTGGGCAAAAAACGGCTGCATAGGGTTCTCTCTGACTAGGTGGCGGTCGCTCCATTCAACCGCCAGGTTATCCGTTTGTATCAGATTTCAGAAATGAGGCAATGGCTGTCACAAAAATCCATAAAAAAGGGCAGGTTTGGCACCTGCCCGAATTTTATCGTCCCGACCCCGGCCGGGGGCGCAAAAACCCCTGTCAGGGGGACATCGGGCGGGATGGGGCTCAGAGCCCCGGCGCCTTGAGGAAGCGGATCATCAGGTCGGTGTTGGCCCCGAGCTGCTGCTCGATCCGGCCCGGGAAGAGCTCGGCCATCTTGTCGAGGCGATCATGCTCCGTGTGCCAGATCTTGCCCCACTGGGTCTCGCTGTCCCGGTCGCAGGCGCTCTTGGTGGCGTCGTCGTAGCAGTCCCACAGCGCCGGATTGGTGCTCTGGGAGTAGCCGTCATAGCCATCTTCCCCGTTGATGGTGAAGTTGGTGGCCTCCACGTAGGCGATGGGCACCCCCAGGCAGGCGAAGGGGGCATGATCGGACCAGCTGCCGGTCTCCCCTTCCGGATAGCCGCTGTAGCTGGGGTGGATGGCGAACGGGGTGGCGGTCTGCTGGGAGATGGCCAGCAGGCGATCGCGCACCTTGGGATCGAAGCTGTAGCGGTTCGGGTCGGCGCAGTTGTACTCGGCCACGTCGGAGTGGGCCGAGTGGACATAGACGATGTCACCCCCGGCGATGGTGTCGTAGTTCACCATGGCCAGCAGCTTGGCGACGGCATCGGTGTCGAGACTGGCGGCATAGGCTTTGGAGCCGTTGAGGCCGTTCTCCTCGGCGCCGAAGAAGGCGAAGCGCACCGTGTAGGGCAGGGTCTCTCCCTTGAGTGCCTCGGCAACCGCCAGCAGGGCGGCGACGCCGGCCCCGTTGTCGGTGGCGCCTTCGGATCCTTTCTTCTCGCCGGTGCTGTCATAGTGGGCACCGATGAGGATCACCTTGTCGCTCTGACCCTTGAGCTCGGCGACGATGTTCTGGGAGGTTCGATCTGTGCCGCCCCGGGTGTAGGTGAATGGCTGGTTCTGCACCTCGTAACCCCAACCGGCCAGGTGATCCTGGATCCAGGCGGCGGCGCGGGTTTCGGCCTCGGTGCCCGTGGGACGAGCGCCTATCCCTTCTGCGCCAGAGCTCAGTTGCACCAGAAATTCATGGGCCTGAGCTGCGGGGGCAGGGGGTTGGGAGTCGTTGTCTGAGGGGTTGCAACCGGCCAGCAGGGCAGGCAGGGCGAGGGCCAACAGGGTTTTCTTCATACTGCAATCCTTTGTTGTATATGGTTTTATTTTTCCGCGTCAGGATGAACCCGACGTCCGGCAGATTCTGTGAAGGGGGTGGCATTTGTCAACCTTGCCGGTAGATGTGGGCAGTCCCGGGGGATTTGTTGTGGGAAACACTTGCGCCTTGTGCCTATCTTGGGATAATTCGCTCCCCTGTTTTTGCGAACTGATGCAATAACGAGCGATCCATTTATGTCGGCTCTGTTCCAGAGCGATGCAATAACGAGCAATTTACTATGTCTGTGACCCAAGATGTGTTTAACGAAGACGGCAAGTTCATGCGCAAGATCCGCAGCTTCGTCCGTCGCGAAGGCCGCCTGACCAAAGGGCAGGAGAAGGCCCTGGAAGAGCTCTGGCCGGTCATGGGCATCGATTTCGCACCAGAGCCGCTCGACATGGTGGCCCTGTTTGGCCGCGAGGCACCCGTGGTGCTGGAGATCGGGTTCGGCATGGGCGCCTCCCTGGTGGAGATGGCCAAGAACGCCCCCGAGAAGAACTTCATCGGCATCGAGGTGCACTCTCCGGGTGTGGGCGCCTGCCTTGGCACCGCCCAGGAGGCGGGCGTCACCAACCTGCGCGTCATCTGCCACGATGCGGTGGAGGTGCTGGAGCACATGATCCCGAACGGTTCTCTCTCCTGCCTGCAGCTCTTCTTCCCTGACCCCTGGCACAAGAGCCGCCACCACAAGCGCCGCATCGTGCAGCCTGCCTTTGCCCAGGATATCCGCCAGAAGCTTGCCATCGGTGGCGTCTTCCACATGGCCACCGACTGGGAGAACTACGCCGAGCACATGCTCGAGGTGATGAGTGCCGCCGAGGGGTACGAGAACACCTCCGCCACCGGCAACTGGGTGCCCCGTCCCGACTGGCGCCCCCTGACCAAATTCGAGCAGCGTGGCCATCGTCTGGGCCATGGTGTCTGGGATCTGATTTTCAAACGAGTCAACTGAGTCAACGTATCAACTAAGGAGCTATCATGGCCAACCGTAGCCGCCGTCTGCGCAAGAAACTGCGCGTCGATGAATTCCAGGAAATGGGGTTCGACATCAGTTTCAACTTCCCGGTCGGCACCGCCGAAGAGACCATTGATGCCGTGGTCGATGCGCTGATCGACGAGGTGATTGAGCCTCGCAAGCTGGCCTTCGCCGGCTCGGGTCACCTGGCCTGGGAAGGGATGATCTGTACCCAGCAGCTCGGCAAGTGCACCGACGAAGACCGTTCCGCCGTTCAGACCTGGCTGCAAGGCAAAGGGCTGGAGGCCGTGGTGGTCACCGAGCTGTTCGATCTCTGGTACGGCGAGCCGGCCTGATATCTGACTGCCTCCCGGGCAGATAGAAAATCCCGCCGCCGGCGGGATTTTTGTCGGTGGGCTGGCCCCGCCTCGTTTCACGTCATGGAATAGCCAATGGTGTTGTCATCCGAATTACTGGCCGGCATCCTGGAAGAGGTGCGTCCGCTGCTCGGGCAGGGGAAGGTGGCCGATTACATTCCCGCCCTGGCCCAGGTGCCTGCCGACCGGCTGGGGATCGCGGTCTGTACCGTTGAAGGGGAATTGTTCACCGCAGGTGACGCTTTCGAGCCCTTCTCCATCCAGAGTATCTCCAAGGCCCTGAGCCTCACGCTGGCCTTGACCCTCTATCAGGAGGAGGAGATCTGGGCCCGGGTGGGCAAGGAGCCCTCTGGCCAGCCGTTCAACTCCCTCGTCCAGCTGGAGTTCGAGCAGGGCATTCCTCGCAACCCCTTCATCAACGCCGGTGCCCTGGTGGTGAGCGATCTGCTGGAAACCCGGCTCACCGCTCCTCGCCAACGCACTCTGGAGCTGGTGCGCCGCCTGTGCGGCAACCCGGCCATCATGGCGGATCAGGTGGTGGCGCGCTCCGAGTACCAGCACTCCGCCCGCAATGCCGCCATCGCCTATCTGATGAAGGCCTATGGCAACTTCGAGAACGAGGTGGACAAGGTATTGCAGAGCTACTTCAATGCCTGCGCCATCCGCATGAGCTGCGTCGATCTGGCACGAGCCTTCGTCTATCTGGCCAACCGGGGCGTCCCCCTTGGCGAGAGCACGCCCCTGCTGCCGGCCCGTACCACCAAGCAGGTCAATGCCCTGCTCGCCACCTGCGGCCTCTATGACGAGGCGGGCGACTTCGCCTACCGGGTCGGCATGCCGGGGAAATCCGGGGTGGGGGGCGGCATCATGGCGCTGATCCCGGGAGAGCTTTCCATCTGCGTCTGGTCACCCGAGCTCAACAAGGCGGGCAACTCCCTGGCCGGGACGGCGGCGCTGGAGCTGCTGGCCGAGCGCCTGGGCCGCTCCATTTTTTAACTCTCTTCACTATGCATCGAGACGACATCATGAAACGAATGACTGGACTGTGGCGAAGCTGCCTGACCGCCTTGCTGCTCTGGTGTGCCTGGCCCGCGCTGGCCGCCGAGCTGCCCCCGCTCTCCCTGGCGGATGCCAAGGGCAAGGAGGCGGTGATCCTGGATACCCGCCCGAGCTATTTCTATCAGGGCTGGCCCATGGACGGGGAGAAGCAGGGGGGCCATGTAGCCGGTGCCGAGCTGCTCTCCGCAGAGTGGAAATACAGCGACGAGGAGTGGCCTGCGGCGCTTGCGAGCAAGGGGCTGAAGGCCGACAAACCCGTCGCCCTCTATGGCACCCCTCGCGAGGTGGCCGAGGTGGCCCGTCTGCTGCGCCAGCAGGGCATCAAGCAGCTGTTCGAGCTGCAGGGATGGAAAGAGGCGCCCCGGGAGCACCTGGCACGCTGGCAGCAGCTGGTCCATCCGCTCTGGCTGGCGGACTTGCAGGCAGGCAAACCGGTCATCGCCGCCCCCAAGGGGGAGTGGAAGGTGTTCGAGGTGGACTGGGGATCCCCCAAGGCCTATCTGCTGAGCCACATTCCGGGAGCCGGCTACATCGACACCAACCGGCTGGAAGGGGAGCCGCTGTGGAACAAGGTCTCTGACGAGGCGCTCAAGGCGCTGCTGCTGGAGAACGGCATCCGTCATGACACCACCGTCATCCTCTATGGCCGCAACACCATGGCGGCGGCCCGTGCGGCCCATCTGATGATGTATGCGGGGGTCGAGGATGTGCGGCTGCTGGATGGCGGGCTGGAGGCCTGGTTCGTGCAGCATCTGCGCACCGAGACCGGTCTGGCCAATACCTTCAAACCGGCCAGGGAGTTTGGCGTGGCCATCCCCGCCCGTCCCGAGTTCTACACCACCCTTGACCAGGCCAAGGCCCTGCTCAAGCAACCGGACGGCGCTCTGGTCAGCGTTCGCACCTGGGACGAGTTCGTGGGCAATACCTCGGGCTACAGCTACATCAAGCCCAAAGGGGACATTCCCGGGGCCAGATGGGGTCATGGCGGGGTGGATGCCAACAGCATGAGCGACTTCCACAACCCGGACGGCACCATGAAGCCCGCCCGCGAGATCCTCGCCATGTGGGACGAGTGGAATATCGAGCCGACCCAGCAGGCCGCTTTCTACTGCGGCACCGGCTGGCGCGCCTCCGAGGCGTTCTTCTACGCCTGGCTGATGGACTGGAAGCGGATCAGCGTCTACGACGGCGGCTGGTACGAGTGGAGCATGGATCCGGCCAACCCCACCGTCACCGGCGAGCGCAAGCCGGGCAACTGAGACGGCAATGCCGAGCAGCGGAAATAAAAAAGCACCTTCATGGAAGGTGCTTTTTTTGTCTGCAAGGCATGGTGAACCGGGATCAGAAGGAGGCCACGCTGGTCTGGTCGTAGAGGCCGTACTTCCTCGACAGCATCTGGCCGCCGTCCCGGGTCAGGGGAACCCAGCTGATGTTGGCGCTGTCGATGGTGGACTTGAACATCATCAGGTCGAACGGGATGGTTATGTAGAGGCCCTTGGTGAAGCTCCCTTCGCCGTACTCTTCTGCCGACACATTGGTGAAGGTGGCAAAGAAACCGGCGCTGATCCCCGAATCAAAGGTCTTGGCGAAGTTGAACGTGGCGCCATAGTCCCCCGCGAGGTAGCGACCCACCGAGATCTGGGCGGTCACCTTGTCCAGAAACGCCGGTTGCCAGTAGGTGGTGACATGGCCGGTGGCGATCTGGTAATCGGCGAGCTGGAGGGTGTTCTCCCAGTCCCGCTGCCTGACCAGGTTGAGATCGGCGCCGATGGCCCAGTTGCGGTTGAAGGGGCGATACAGGGCCTCCCCGCCAACACCGGCATACATCATCTCCAGATAACCGCCATAGGCCTGGCCGTACCAGCCATCGGCAAACTTGTCCATGTGGGTGAGCTGCAGGTTGTTGAGCAGCACATTCGATGACGTCACGTACTCCCGCACCCAGGTACGGACCCGGGGCAGGGCCTCTCCATCGGGCGGCGGCTCGGTGTAATTGAACTTGTCGTAGTTGTTGACGAGGTTGACGAAGATGGTGCTGCTCACCCAGTCGTGCTCGGTCATGTGCCAGTCGGTGTTGGCATTCAACCCGAGCTGGTACATGTAGAAACTCTCGGCTCCCCCGATGGACTGGCTCAGCTTGGGCACTATCTTGAAATCCCATGAGCGGGGTTCGGCTCCATGGCGCAGTGTGCCTTCGACGGGGGCCGGTGGCTGGCGGCTGACCTCGATCTCTTGTGTCTGGCCGAGGGGGAGATCGCTGTTGGCACGACGCACGGAGTCGAGATCGACTCGGCTCTCCTGCAGGGGCATCCCCTGCTTCTGCTCGATGATGCGCAGCTCTTTCACCGTGGAAGGCAGGGCATTGACGGCCAGCAGGGTGGCTCGCTGCTCGCTCTGGGCCTGATCCCTGTATCGGGTCTGCTCTGCCTCCAGCGTCAGGGTCTCCTTATCACTGTAGAGTGAGGCCTGTTGCCAGCCCCCATTGTTGGCCAGCTGGGAAGAGAGCGTCGACCAGTCGACCTGCTCCAGGGAGTCGACCTGGCTGGCCTGATAGGCCGGAACGGGGGGATCCATGACCTTGGGCAGCGACAGGGAGGGGTCGTTGAAGTTGGTATGCCATGTCAGCCCCCACATCAGGGTATTGCCGCGCTGATAGCTGAGGTGCATGTCGAACACATCGTAAGGCTGGTAGACGATGCCCACATTGATGGGGGTGCTCTGAACGATGGCCCCCGCCGACTCGTGACTGTAGTCGTTGCCCTCGTATTCGAGCTTGAGCCTGAGGGGCTGCCAGGGGGTCTGGTACTCTATCCCTCCATAGAGGGCCGCCGGGCCATGGAACAGGCTGCCGAATTCAAACTTGCCGCCGCTGCCCGAGAAGCCGTCATCACGCTGACACCAGCCTTCACGGACTTCACAGAAGGGGTTCTTGATGTTGCCGCTCTGACCCATGTTTCCCCACGCCATTCCCAGGGTGAAATCAAGGTTCTTGTAGCGTTTGCTGGCGACGATGTATTCGCTGTCAAAGAGCCCGGTCCCCATCACATCGCGCAGGCCCACAGAGACCTGTGGGCGCCAGGTGGATTCGGTCCAGAGTCGGGCTTTGACATCCAGCCCCTTGTCCTTGTAGGTCTGGTCGCCACTGAAATTCTCGTCATTGCTGTAGAGCCGGGTGCGAATGTCGGTGTATCTCAGGGTGGCTTCCAGCCAGGAGAATGGCTGCATGGAGATGGACCAGCGCCGGTATTCCTGGTCATCCATGTAGTTGAATGAAAACTCGCCTTCCGGAGCCATGCGTGCCGTCGGCATCTGGAGCAGGCCCACGCCACCAAAATCACTCTGGGTGGGGAGGAGAGGCGAGAAGCTGTCCGTGTTGGCAAACGCGAAGGGGGAGGCAAGCAGCGAGAGAGTGGCGATTCTGGTCAGCATTACTCGGGTATCCGATTAGCAATCATGTCGGCAATACGGAGATTGATGTTCTTGAACTGGGCAGGCAACAGCGCCGGATCGAAACCGGCAAACAGGGTTGCACCCGGCATGGGCTCGATATGGTATTCGTTCCACACCGCGACGGGGGACAACTGGACGCGGCCATCCGGCTGGATGAGATAGACCTCGCCAGGGTTGGCGCCGGGTAGCAGACTGTGGCCCTGCCAATATTCAGCCAGCCCCTTGGCGGGTTCATGGGGCATGGACCTGCGACTGTTGATCAATCCCAACAGGTAAAGGCTGGATGGCCTGCGAGAGAGATAGAGAGAATAGTCGCCAGACAGACGAGGGTTGTTTGCCGGCTCCACTCTGCTGAGATCCGGATCCAGCTTGATGTCAATCCGACCGGCCACATCGAGCTGATCCAGCTCGCGCAGCAGTTGCTGGGTGGCCTGAACCAGACCGCCCTGATGCGCTCTCATCCAGAAAACCTGGAGGGCTTTCAGATCGCTGAGCAGCTGTTCTTTGGCTTGCTGTGCAGACTCATCTTGGGCGGGGGAGGAGATGATGGCGGCAGGCCAGTAGACGTCGCCGGGCAAGCCGGGCGCATTCAACAGTTGTTCCAGACGCTGGCTATCGGAGAGGGAAATGGTGGTCTTGCTGGCATGGCCGACCATCACCCGGGTGATGCTGTCGGCATGAAGCCAGGGGGCATAGCCAATCAGAAGCGAGAGTATGATTTTTTTCATGGTGCATAGGGCTTGGTGAAGACCATCTCGATGGTGCTGTTGTCAGGGCCGATGTGCTGAATGGTTTTTCTGACCAAGCCCGTCTTTTTGTCCAGCCAGTAATAATTCTGCCACGTCAGGTCATCCTTCACCGACTGGACCGTCTCTTCGTAGAGGGAGGTCGTCAGCACGGCGCCATTGATATCCAGATTTTCATCAGCCAGCTGTTTGAAGGTGGTGTGGAGGTTTCTTCCGCTGTGGCGAAGTTGTTCCCATTCGGCCAGATAACTGAATTGGGCATCGCCGGGAATGACGGCCTGACTCAAGGGATCCGCCATGGTGGCGGCGAAATAGCGAAGATCATTATCCAGCTTGAGCGTCTTGGTAATTCGACCATGCTCGGTCACTATCAAGCCTCTGTCGCTGCTGACCCAGGAGAGGCGGTCTCCCTCGGCAAAGGCGAGCACGAGCAATACAGGTGGTCTGTCGTCAACGGTGAGCAATGCACTGGCATAGGGCAGCTTTTCGATGGCTTCCGGAGTAATGGTTATCTCATCATCCGCAGTGAAGATATATTTGAGCTGTTGATAGCTATCAACGTTGCTGTCTGCACAGCCAAACAACAACATTGATAGCAATAAAAGAATGCGCTTGATTAGCATGAAAGCATCACTGAATAAATAGAAAAACAATAAAGACTGCCCTGAGGCAGTCTTTATTTCATTATATCAACGAGCTGTGCTGGTGACAGTCGAGGAGTTGTCGTCGTTGTTGTTGCTGGCAACGGCAACGGCAACACCGATGGCAGCAGCAGCGGCTACGCCAACGGCGATGGCACCAGCGGTGATGCCACCGACAGCAGCAGCGCTAGCAGCACCGGCACCGGCAGCGGCGCCACCAGTGCTGGCGCCTGCGCCAGCAGCGGCTTCTTCAACAGCCATGGTCGGGCTGGACAGGGCCAGCAGTGCAGTCATAATCAAAACACTCTTCTTCATATATTTCCCTTATAAAATCAGAATAGTCGACGATCGTTCTACTCTATTGTGATGGCAAGCCATCGTTTTTGATCAATTTGCATCCATTATTTTTTATCATGACGGAATGCAAATCGAACCAAAATTATCATCACCCCCAACATGCCGCCCAAGAGGGCACCCAATACGACGATGAGTGCCCGTTTCGGCTTTATTTTCTCTTCGGCGATAACGGCAGGGTCAAGCACTTTAAAGACATATTCCTGATTGACTTCGGCGAGCATCAAGGTTTTGGTCTGCTCTTCTATCAATTGATAAAAGACTTTCTGCATATCTGCAACGGAAGTCTTGGAGAGTTGTTCGGTCAAATAGGCGATATTGCGTTTTGACTCTTCCTGATCCCGCTGTTTCATGGTGCTGTTGAGATCGTCGATCAACCAGTCCACCCACTGTTTTGCCAGTTGCGGGGAGTAGAAGTCGACGCTGACGGTCAGCAGCCCTGTCTTGGGGTCGCTATTGAGATTGACCAGGCTCCTGAACGCCTTGATGAGCTCCCAGTCAGTGGGCTCGGGAGACCTGCCGGGCGGCATCTCGCGGACCCACTGTTGGGACTGGGTGTCATAGACTTCGGGGTCGATGAGCAGCTCCCCCGTGGTTTTATCCATGCCGGTGGCGGCGATCAGGGGGACGGCCAGTTGATGGCGGCGAATGAACTCCCCGAGAAACAGCCGCGACTTGCCCACCTCGATGGCGATGGAAGCCTTGTCTCCTCCTTTGTTGCCCAGATCGACCCCGGCCAGGCTGGCCAGCCCGCCGAAGCGGGAGGCCAGCGCGGAGAGTCCTCCCCCCTGTTGTTCAAGGGAGGGGGTCAGGAGCGCTTCGGCACGATAGATGTTGGGACTCCACAGTGCGAAGGCAACGGCGAGACAGGTCGCGATCAATGTGGTGGCAAAGAGCCACCACTTGCCTTGCCACAGGGCAATAGCCAGCTCTCGCAGGTCGATTTCATCGCTTGCCGGAGCAAGATCCCTCGGCAAGGGAATGACGTTCGCTTTTTGTGCTTCCATGATGATGTGATGAGTCCTATGGAATATGACTGGACGCGTCCAGCGCGTTACTTGATGGCGGACCAGGCGACGCCCAACTGATACATGATCTGGGTCGCCGAAGACATGATGCTCAGGTTGTCCAGATAGTCGGTATCCACCGGCACTATGATGGTGTCCCCCGGCTCCAGGCTCTTGCGTCCGCCAAACCAGCTGTCATTGGGCAGCATCACGCTGCCGTTGGCCTTGATGACATAGACGCGATCGGTATCGGCTTGCTTCTTGGTTCCACCGGCCAGGCTGATGTACTCGTTGATGCTGGTCTCCTCTTTGTAGATATGGGAAGAGGGGAACTGCACCATGCCCGCGATGGAGACCACGTTCTGCATGGTCGGGATATAGAGTTTGTCGCCATCCTCAAGCAGGACGTCTGACTGTTTCTCTCCGGCCAGCAGGGCTGGCATGTCGATGGTCATGCGTCCGATGGCCTTGCTGTTTTCCAGCTGGTTGACCACCGACATGGCTTCGGCAGGGGAGCTGCTGTAGTTGGCAATGGTGCTCTGTCTGCGCAAGGTCATGGTCGAGATCTCCTGGCGAAGTTCATCGCGCAGCATCACCAGCCGCTCTTCCTCCTGCTTGCGCAGGGCCTTGCGGGCGAAGATGGCCCCGTTGGGGTTGGCGTAGGTCGTGATGCCACCCACTCGCTCGATCAGATCATGCAGGCTTTCTCCCCGGCGCACGGTGTAAGTGCCCGGGAATTTCACTTCACCGAAGACTTGGACGGTCGCCTCTTCCCGCCACTGGGGATGGGGCAGGACGTTGATGTTGTCCTTGGATTGCAGCAGCGGTGAACCGTAAGGGCTGTTGGCGGTATCCAGCGAGAATCGTTCGTTCTGTACCAGGATACTGTCGCCCCGCTCATTGACGCGGGAGAGTTCGACCACGTTGGCCTGCTCGTTGAATCCGCCGGCGGCCAGGATGGCATCGGACATGCGGCTGTTGTCGGTCAGCGGGTAGAGGCCCGGGTATTTCACTTCACCACGCACTTCCATGATCTTCACCGGCTGACCCAGGGTAGACTGTGCCTTCAGGCGCTCGATGACAGGCGCCAGAAGGGCTTGCCGTGAATCGGCGACCACTGCGTCCGTGGCGGTCTTGTCGGACAGGGAGGAGAGCTTGATCTGAGAGTCATTGCTGAGCTCGTCAGTCTTGACATCGGCGCCTGTGGAGACGTCGGTCCGCATCATGGCGGCGTTGTCCAGCTCTCTCGTCTTGGTCTTGAGATCTTGCACTCTTGTCGAGGTTGCGGCGGTCTCTCTGAGCCGGTCAGTGGCATCGTTGCGGAACACCAGTACCTGGTCCCTGGCCTGGAGTACCACGTCGTCTTTGCTGCCCGGCTGTTGCAGCGCCTTGCCCAGGTTGAACTGGATAACGCTGATATTGCGTTGGGAATCCACTTCCCTGACGACCAGGGCATAGCTCAGGTCGGTCGCTGATAGGAGATCCCGCTGAACGCTCTTGAGCAGGTTGCTGATGCGGGTGCCCGGGGTATAGCTGTAGACGCCATCACGTACCACGGCCCCTTTGACGACGATGGCCTGGCTGTACTCGGTGCTGCTCGGTTTGACCGAAATCTTGTCACCGTCCCGGATGCTGAACTGACGATCATGGCCATTGGCCAGCGTCAGGTTGAAGACCTTCAGACCGGTATCTGTATGACGTTCTACCGAGACTTCCTGCAAGGCGGACGCCTTTACGCCACCGGCCAGGGCGAGCACGTCCGCCAGGGGCGCCGAATTTCTCAATTCGTAGATGGCGGGGCGCTTGACCAGTCCGCTGATGGACACTTCACTGCCTTTGGCCGGGACGAAGACGGTATCCCCCGCCTGCAAGCGAATATCCTGGCTGGTATCCCCCCAGACCAGCATCTTGTACAGATCCACATCGATGACTTTCTGTCCGGCCCGCTTGACCTGGATCTTGCGCAGGGAGCCGACGGTGTCGATGCCGCCAGCCGCCTGCAAGACCTGGGTGACGGTCGCCATGCCGCTGACATTGTAGGCACCGGGGCGATAGGCATCCCCCATCACAAATACCTGCATGGCGCGCATGGAACCAAAGCTGATGAAGGAGTTGACGCCTATCATCTGCTCCTTGATCCGGGTTTCAAGGTCGCTTCTGAATTGCTGGAAGGTCAATCCACTGGCAGAGATAGGACCGAGACTGGGGAAATCGATGAAGCCTTCGCGACCGACGCTCAGGTCATAGACCGCGTTTTCCTTGCCATACAGCTGTACATGGATTTCATCCCCCGGGCCAATGACATAATCATCAGCAACGGGCATGTCGGTCACGGGGGCATCCAGAATGGGTTCCCCGGCGAACACATTGTAACCGAATGGTTGGAGCTCCCCTGGCTGGGCTACCCCTGCGATCAGCGGGCGCTGGGATACCTGGCTATAGTCGACCTCCCGTGGCGCAGCTACCGGTGTTGACGGGGTGACAGGGGTCATGGCGCTAGCATTCTGGAACTGGTCGACAGAAATACCGTATTGCTTGGCCAGAGCCTGTTGCTGATCAGCGGGCAGGCGCTTGAATTGTTCCATCATCTGCGGGCTGATTTGCGGCGCAGCGAATACATTTAAACTAATCGCAGCTAATATCCATGGCGCTGTTATAAATTTCATTTTAGGTAAAGCCTTGCAATGTGTTTGTTCAGATTGCTGAAGATGGTGGGTAATAAATAGGGGGTTTACTCGGTCATCGAGTAAATTAGACTTTCTTTATATATCCGTGAAAAATAACAAGCCCCGTATATTAGAACATGCTTGTGTGACGTTTTTATATGCAAGGTACCCAGGTAATGGAAGGTCCGGGTATGCCCAGCGCTGTCAGCATGAGGAACAAACCACCCGCAGGGGCAGGGATGGCATGATTGGTACTTGGGGTCAGTGTGCTGCCCTGTGTACGGCAATTATTGTGCCTTCACTCATTATGCGTGTCACAACGTCCATGCTGGTCAGGGATAAAAAGACATGGCTACCGCATCCGAAGGGCAAATCGGCATGGGATGTATATTTTTTGTTATTTTTTTCAGGCTAGACGACAGTGTGCGTCGTATCCCGATGGTCAAAGCGTCAAATTGTTGATTGTATTGGCAATGACTATGAGATTTGTTTTCCGCGCGGAAATTTATCAAAAGTGTATTTTTTTGCAACATATATCAGACAATTCCTATGACCAATCTCGGATTATTCCTTTCTTTGAACAGAAGGCACAATAAATGACCGGGTATGTGACTGTGTGTGGATAATTCAACATGCAGGGCGTAATGACTTTGTTTCTGGTATCTGTGCGGGGGTGTCGTATGGATTTTGTCTGGTGGGGTTGACTTTTTGCTCTAATTTTGTGGTTGCTGCAGTCTGAAACCCACCCTGAGCTAGGCTTCATCTATCACCGCCAGGGTGAGCGTGAAGAAGGGGAGAGTGATGAAAGCTGTGATGATGCTGGTTTGTCTGTTGGGATTGGCGGGGTGCAGCTCCCAATACATCATGAGCACCAAGGATGGCAAGATGATTGCCACCGACAGCAAACCCAGGTTGGACGAGACCACAGGCATGTATCGCTATTACGATGAAGAGGGGAGGGAAGTGCATATCAACAAGGACGACATCACCCAGATCATGGAGCGTTGAGGCTCTCCTCAAGCAACAAGGGCTGCCCGCGGGCAGCCCTTGTCATTTTCAGCCCTCACACCGTCTGGGGCACCTGGCGGTTCACCTGACCCACGAACAGCTGGTGGAAGCGGGAGTGGGGGTTGGCCAGCAGGCTCACCGGCGAACCCTGCTCCACCACGGTGCCGGCCTCCATCACCACCACCTTGTCCACCGACAAGAGCGGCTCCAGATGGTGGGCGATCACCAGGTAGCTGGCCTCCGGCCGGTAGCGGTAGAGCAGCTCCGCCATCTTGCGCATGCCGCCGTGATCGAGGTCCGAGGTGGCTTCGTCCAGCACGATGAGCGGTCGGCGCGACAGCAGGATGCGGGCGATCACCAACAACTGGGTCTCGCCGGCGGAGAGTTGCAGCCTGTCGAGATCCTCATCCAGCCGCCCGGCGCAGCGCTCGGCGAGGCCCACCCGGGCCAGCGCCTGCTCAAGCACGGCGTCGTCATGCTCGGTCAGGGGCGTCAGATTGGCCCGCAAGGAGCCAAAGAAGGTGAGCGGGATCTGGGAGACGGTGTCGTAGAGATCGCGCACCGCCTCCGGTGCAAGTCGTGACAGTGGCTGATTGCCGTAGAAAATCTCTCCCTGGGAGGCGGGATACATGGCCTGCAATACCCCCAGCAGGGAGCTTTTGCCTGCCCCGGTACGCCCGCACACACCCACCTTTTCACCTGGGGCCAGCTCGAAGCTCACCTTGTGCAGCGCCCACTGGCTGGTCTGGGGGTAGCGCAGTCCCAGGTTGTCGAAGCGCACTGCGGGGTGAGGGGTGGTGAGGGCCTCTCCCTCCTGGCGTTCGCTCTCTATTTCGCTGTATTCGCGCACCCGCTCTACCGCGTTCATCACCTGTTCCACTTCGGCAAAGGTGCGGATGAGGGAGTTGAGCATGGCGGAAGCGGTAAAGGCATAGGTGATGGCCACGGCCCCCAGCAGCGGGCTGTTGCCAAAGGCCACCATGAGTGCCACGGCCCCCACCAGGGCGGCGGAGAGCAGGGTCTGGTGCATGCCGAGCCAGCGGTTGATGGAGGTGGTGGTGTACCAGCTGCGCAGGTTGTTGTCATAGTGGTGCAGCACCTGGTCCAGCGCGAAACGCTCGGCCCCGGCCAGGCGCAGGGCGGGGGCGCCGCGGATGGTCTCGCTGATGCTGATGTAGAGCGGGGAGCGCAGCACCGAGGACTGGCGCCGCAGCTTGAGTTGCACCGCCCGGTAGCGGCGCTGCAACACATAGAGCGCCCATCCCACCAGGGGGGCGATGAGCAGCAGCAGGGGAATATTGATGCCGATCACCACCACCTGCAAGGCCACGGACACCAGCATGCCGAACAGTCCCACCAGCATGGAGAGCAGCATCTCCTGCGCCTCCCCCAGATCCCGGTCGAAGCGGTTGAGGATGCGCCCCTGGGGGACCTTGTCGAAGAAGGCCATGGGGGCGCGGCTGATGCGTCCCAGCATGCCGTCAAACAGGGTCCAGGCCAGCTTGAGGCCGAGTTTGTAGTTGATGACCCGCACCGCCATGATGCAGGTGAGGGAGCCCGCCCCCAGCAGCACATAGATGCCGAGCAGGGTCGTGACGTCGCTCACCTCGGCCTTGCCGCCGAGCCAGAGATCCGAGGCGATGCGCAGCCCTTCCTGGCCCAGGGTGAGCAGCAGGACGAGCAGGATGGCACCGGGGGCGGCGAGGCGCTGCCACATGAAGCCAAACAGCCCCCAGTCCACCTTGCCCTCCACCACTTTCTCCTCGCTGAACTGCTCCGCCTCCTGAGGGGGCACCGGCGGGGCGGGCTGGGGATGCTGGACAAGATCCGCCAACTGGTGGGCATCGAGCTCCACCAGGCGCCCCTGCTCGATGCGGATCACCCGATCGCACCTGGCCAGCACATCCGGGTCGTGGCTCACTAGGAGCCGGGTCGGCCCCGGCTTGAAGGCGAGCCCCTGCTCCAGTACCTGGGCCGCGACCATGGGGTCGAGCGCAGACAAGGGGTTGTCCAGCAGGAGGATATCGGCCCGGGCGTAGAGGGCGCGAGCCAGGGCGACCCGCTGCTGCTGGCCGCCGGAGAGGCGGGTGCCGAGCTCCCCCACCAGGGTTTGATCCCCGTGGCTGAGCAGCGCGAGATCGGCCGTGAGGGCGCAGGCGCCGAGCACCCAACGATAGCGCTCGGCGTGCCAGGGCTGGCCGAACAGGATGTTGTTGCGGATGGTGTCGTTCATCAGCCAGGGCTTGTGGCCCAGATGGGCAACCCGGCCGTGGCGACGGATGCTGCCGGCAAACTCGCTGTCAAAGCCGGCAACCAGATGCAGCAGGCAGCTCTTGCCCGCCCCGGTGGCCCCGGTGATCCCCACGAGCTCCCCCGGTGCGATGGCGAGGTTGGCTCCCTCGAGCACCGGTTTTTGCTGGTGCAAGGCACTGACGCCTTCCAGGTGGAGGGCCCCCGCCGGCAGGGCGGGATCATCGAGTTCCCGGTGCTGCTCCGGGCTGTTCAGGAACTCGCACAGCCGGTTGAAGCCGGTGTTGAAGTTGATCAGGGTGCGGATGAGGTAGGGCAGTCGCATCATGGGGATGCGCAGCACGGTAAACAGGGCGATGGTGGTGAACACCTGGGGCAGGGTGAGGGTGTTGCCCGACGCCAGGTAGGTGGTGAAGGTGGCCAGGGTCACCAGCAGGGGAGTGCTCAGCATCAGCCCTTCGTTGATGGCATCGAGCCTGAGCACCCTGCCCAGCACCCCCAATTCCTGCTGGCGCTTGGTGTTGGCCGCCCGGGTAAAGAAGGGGCCAAGCCCGTTCTGGCGCACCAGCCGCAGCTTCTTGATGTATTCCGCCAGGATGCCGTTGCGCTCGTCCTGTTGACGCTTGAGCTGCTGCTCCTGCTGGTTCATGCGCCGTACCACCCGGGTGGAGATGAGCAGCAGCAGGGCCAGCACCGCGAAGCCCACCAGACCGGCACTGCCCACCTGCCACACCAGCAGGGCGATGGTGCCGATGAGTTGCAGCGCCATGGTGACCGGCATGGCGGGGTCAGCCAGGATCCAAGTAATGTCCCACACGTCCCGGTTGATGAGGTTCTGAACCCGGCCGCCGGCCCTGTCGTCGAAGCTCTTGCCACCCTGCTTCATTACCTTGGCGAGCAGGGATTCGGCCAGCAGACGGCGGATGGGCACGTGCATCTTGAGGGCCAGTTGCAGGGAGTGCTCCGCCAGCATGCCGGCGGCGAGCACGGAGGCGAACAGGGCCAGGGCCAGCAGCAGCTTGTGGCCAGTGGTGGCATCGGTGCCGAGCTGGGTCATGCTGTGGTTGAGCAGCCAGGGGCTGGTCAGGGTGGCGAGCATGCCGAGCAGTTGCAGCAGGGTGAGCAGGCCAATCCGTCCCTTGTAATGGCGCCAGATAAAGGCGGTCAAGGGCCAGGGGCGCACCGGCTGGCGGGCGGTGAGCGCGAGGAAGGCGTCGGCGCGGCCGTCGCGCCTGTCTTCCGGCAGCAGGGGATAGAGATCGTCGAGACTGACCTGGGGCTGGGTGAGCCCCTTGCGCAGCAGCGGGCCGGTCCAGCGATAGAAGAGGCGACTCAGCCAGCCGGCCGAGATTTCCGGATGATCCAATGGGTGTCCTTGTTATTTTGTGTTGCTTCCATGGGCGGGGCGGCTCATGGGCCGCCCTCGAACTTGTTGTCTTGCTGCGGGCGTGCACCCGGCGGGATCAGCGATCCCGGTTCATGCGGATGAGCCGATCCAGGATCCGCTCGCCATCGACCCGCAGGCCGTTGTGTTCGTACTCGTTGGTGATCCAGGCGCGGCTGTTGCCAAGCCCCTTCAGGGTGTCGCGGCTGTAGTCAAACTCCACGTACATGTCCTCGGCATAGACGGCGCAGGCCACCGGCACAGTGTTGCGGGCCAGCTGCGCCGGGTCGTAGAGGGGACCCCAGTCCGCTTTCTGGGCAAGCAGGTGGGCGGCCTCCTTCAGGGGAATGAGCTCGCGGAACTGCTCGAACATCCAGGGGAAGATCATCTCGCCGGTGAAGGCGAAATCTTTGCCTGGCGCCCAGGCCAGGGCAGGGAACTCCCTTCTCACCCGCTCGGCCGCCCAGTTGCTGGCACTCCCTTCGCAATAGATGAGCTCGTGCAGGATGGCGAACACCGGGTTGGTGTTGAACGGCTGCATGGCCTGCACCTGATAGAGGAAGGCGGGGTTGAGGCGTTCGCCGATGAAGGCGTCTTCCAGCAGGAAGTAAAGTGCCTCGAAGGCGCCGCTGGCCCCCAGATCCAGCCCCTGCTGCTGCAACTGCTCCACCGTCAGGCGCTGGCCGTTGGGCAGGCGCACATCGTAGTGGTGCAGGTGGTTGGCCAGCCGGTTGGCCAGGGCCTGGGCATGGGGGAAGCGGGTGAAGAAGGCGCGGTTCTTGTCCGCTACCCGCTGGTAGGTGGCGCGGTAGACCTCATCCGCACTGCGCCCGATGGGTGCCACGCCGCCGGTGAGGTAGACCTCGTGCAGGCTCCGCGGGAACAACGAGAGATAGGTAAGGCTGCAAAAGCCGCCGAAACTCTGGCCGAGCAGGCTCCAGGGGCGCCCCGGGCTCAGCACCTCGCGAATGCATTCGGCGTCGCGCACTATGCTGTCGGCGCGAAAATGGCCGAGGTAGTCCGCCTGCTGACCTGGGGTCATCCCCGCCAGGGCGTCAGCACTGATGGGGGTGGAGTGGCCGGTGCCGCGCTGATCGAGCAGCAGCACCCGAAACTCCTGCAGGGCCCGCTTGATCCAGCCGCCATCGGCGGTCGGGCGAGGAGCGCCAAAGCCCGGGCCCCCCTGCAAATAGAGCAACCAGGGCAGGTCATCATCCAGCTTGTCCTTGCGGCAGAGGGTGCGGCCAAACAGGGTGAGGGTCGCCTCCTCGTCGGGATGCTGGTGGTCGAGGGGCACGGTAAAAAAGTGTGGCTCGCAATGGATGCCATCCAGCACATAGTGCAAGGGGCTGCTCATCTGGGGTCTCCCTGAGGGTAGGAAAATCGTCGGCCTCATCATAGCCCTGGCGCAGGGGCGGGTCACGCCGGTTTTCCAGATTGTTAACAGAGATGGAGCCTAAGGTCGGTGTCGTACAAGGTGTGGTTTCGCCGCGGTTGACGGCGGGCTGCAACTGGACAAAGATGAGCCGCCTGCCGGGACGGGCAGGGATAGGTCAGCACCCCGGGTGCAGGAAACTGGATGGAGTTGGCTCGATGAAGCCGAGATGGATACGTGTTCGCAAGAGACGCACACAGAGGGATCCGGAGGGGGTGCTGCAGGTGGGTTTGCTGGTGTTCAGCGCCACCTGTGGTGCCACTCTGTTGCTGGCGGCCTGCAACGGCGGTTAGCTGAGTGAAACAGACCCGCTTGTCATGAGCGGGTTTTTTCATGCCGGAGCAGAAGGTCGGGACCTGCCTGTAGCCCTTTGCTGACGCGGGTTTGCGGTATGCAGAGCACGGCTGCTATGGTCAATTTACGACCGGATCCACAGAGGGAGGCGATCATGAACAGTCGTGAAAAAGTCCTGGCTCATTTGGCCACAGATCACCGGGTTGCAGGATTGACCGCCGGCGAGGCACTGGCTGGCATGAGCCACTCGATGAGTTCGCTCCTGCTGCAACAGGATCAGCACTTCTTCCGCCGCCATGCGGACGACCCCTGCCACGAAGTCGCCCGGGCCTGCTCGGCCGGACACGTATGGCATGGGGACGAAAACCACTACTAGCCCCGGCATGTGAGTAAATGACAGATGCAAAAAGGCCCGCTCATCTGAGCGGGCCTTTCGAATTTGGCTCCTCCTACTGGACTTGAACCAGTGACATACGGATTAACAGTCCGCCGTTCTACCGACTGAACTAAGGAGGAATAGTTGGTGCCCAGAGACGGAATCGAACCGCCGACACGGGGATTTTCAATCCCCTGCTCTACCGACTGAGCTATCTGGGCAACGGCGCGCATTAAACCCTTTCTGGACTGAGGTGTCAACCACAGGCCGCAGATTGATGTACCGTTCGCTCGATATCCGAGCAATCTTCCCGTGATTGGACCGATTTCCCCGTTTTAACCATGAAAAGAGGGGCGCCTGCGGGGCAGGGTGGGCCGACGGCCAGCAGAACATCATGAAGGGGGCGAGCTGCCTGACGTGCCGAGGGCTGCCCGCTGGCGCCAAGCCGGAAGAGGCGCCAGTTATCTTGGCCCATCGATTGAGCCTGCCGCGCTCTGCGGGTATGCTTTGCCGCACTCATCCCCTGGCCATGGTCCGGGCCGACGCGGCTGGCAGGGGTGACATCCATCCAACATCGCCTGGGGTTTATATGAATACCAATATGCAAGAGTGGCGCGAAGAGACCGCCGCCATCGTCAACGAGCTGCTGGCCGATGGCAGCAACCCGGATCTGGATTACGAGATTGAGCACCACTTTGCCTGCCAGAAGTTCGATCTGCTGGAGAAGGCGGCGGTCGATCTGTTCAAGGCCGGTTTCGAAGTGACCGACGCCGAGGAGATGGAGCTGGACGACGGCGCCACCATCTTCTGTTTCGACGCCATGGTGGAGTGCAAGCTGGACATCGACACCATCGTCGCCGACATCGAGAAGATGCTGCCCATCCTCGAGAAATACGGGGTGGACTACGACGGCTGGGGCACCTACTTCCAGGAGTAAGTGCGCCAGATCATGCACGCTTTGCAAAAACAACAAGGCCACCCTCGGGTGGCCTTGTTGTTGCTGGCTTACTGCTCCGGCAGCTGGTAGCTGCGGGCAAAGTCGGCCGGTGGGAGGGGGCGGCTGAACAGATAGCCTTGCAGCCGATCGCAACCGACCTGCACCAGCCAGGCCTGCTGCTCCGGTGTCTCCACCCCTTCGGCGGTGATCTTGATGCCAAGCTCATGGCCCAACCCGATGACGGAACGCACGATGGCGGTGGTGGCCTGGTTGGTGGCCAGCCCCTGGGTGAAGCTTTTGTCGAGCTTGAGGGTCGCCACCTGCAGTCTGGGAAGGTAGGCGAGGGAGCAGTAGCCGGTGCCGAAGTCGTCGATGGCGAGCTGGAAGCCCGCCTCGATGAGGCTGGCCAGGTTGCTCTCTATCTCGTCGGCATTCTCCATCAGCACCCCTTCGGTGATCTCCAGCTCCAGTTGCCAGGGGGCGAGCCCGTGGCGCGCGATGCAGTCGAAGATCTGCGGGCAGAGCTCGGGATCGCGGAACTGCAGGGGCGAGAGGTTGATGGAGAGCACCAGATCCGGGGCCGCCACCTGCCAGCGGGCAAGCTGGGCACAGCCGAGCTCCAGCATCAGCTGGCCGAGCTGGCCGATAAGCCCCAGCTCCTCCGCCAGCGGAATGAACTCGTCGGGGGAGATCATGCCGAATTCGGGATGGGGCCAGCGGCAGAGCAGCTCTGCCCCGTGCAGCCGGTTGCTGTGGGTGCAGATGATGGGCTGGTAGACGGCGGTCAGTTCGGCGGACTTGATGGCGAGTGGCAACTGGGCGGCGATGAGCTGGCGGCGTTTGAGCTTGGCATCGAGTGCGGGGTCGAACAGGGTGCAGTGCTGCTGCTGGCGCTTGCCCTGGGCCAGGGCGGCCTCGGCGTGGCTCAGCAGACGCTCGGCATCCTTGGCCTTGCCATGGGCGATGCCGAGGAACACCGGGATCTGGATCCTGTGCTCCTCGACCTGGTAGGGTGTCATCAGCTCCTGCTGCAGGTTGCGGCTCCACGTATCCAGAGAGAGGGGGAGCTCGGGCAGCAGCAGGGCGAAGTCATCCGCCGCGACCCGGCAGAGCAGGGACTGGGGCGGCGCCAGCCGTTGCAGGCGGCGGGCCACCTGGCTCAGCAGGCGGTCGGCGACCCGGATGCCGAAGCGATCGTTGATCTCGCGAAAATGTTGCAGATCCACCAGCAGCAGGCTGGCCTTGCGGGCGCCCAGATGACGGCTGGTCTGGAGGAAGTGGGAGAGCTTGAGCAGGCCGGTCAGGCTGTCGTAGTGCTGCTCCTGCTGCAACTGGGCCTGGGTGGTGCGCAGCCCGGTGATGTCGCGGCTCAGGGTAAGGATGCCGAGGGAGTTGCCCTCGTCATCCGGCACCTCGACCCGGGTGACCTCCAGATGGCGGCCTCTGCCCTGGGCATCCACCACGCAATACTCCCCCTGACCCAGGGTTTGTTCGACGGGCAGCCGGGGCGGGACGCGCCGACCCAGAGCCTCGCTTGCCACCAGCCCCATGAAGTCGAGAAAGGCCTGGTTGCAGTCGATGAGCACGCCCTGGTGATCCTCGAGACGGATGAGGTCGGGAATGGCATCCAGCAGGCGGCGTTGCAGCAACTGCTGCTGGCGGAAGGTTTGCTCCAGCTCCTTGCGCTGATCGATGGCGCTGACCATGGCAAACAGGGCGATGGGGTCGCCGTGCTCGTCATACAGGGGAACCTTGTTGATCTCCATCCAGCTGGCGCCTTCGCCGCTGTGGCAATGGAGCTGCTGGTGCAGCAGGGGTTTGCCGTCGGCCAGCAGGCGGTCATCTTCCTCCCGGAATACATCCCCCCAGGGCATCTCGGCATCGCTCTTGCCAATGAGTTCGCTCGGGTCTTGCAGGCCGGCTTCCCTGGCGAATGCCTTGTTGGCAAACAGGTACCGTCCGTGCTTGTCCCGGCAGAAGATATTCATGGGTAACTGGTCGATGATCTGCTGCAGCAGCGCCAGGGAGAGCGAAGAAGTCACGAGAGCACTCACGGGGGAGACTTCGAGCAAATCTATGATAACAGGTGGGTTTTGTAAAGCCTGGGTTAAGAGTACGCCATTTGTGCGGATCCCTGCTGACAGCCTGTGTCGCGATCGCCATAATAGCCGCCGGTTGGCCTATGGCCTTATGGATGAGAGAAGCAGCATGAAGAAGATAATGGGGGGCGCCCTGGCCCTGTTGATGGTGGGTTGTGCGAGCGACAACAACGGCGGCGAGCAGTATCGCTATACCCCGCCGGTTGCCAAGGCAACCAACAACACCCAGGAGATGGCGATCCCGGTGGATCTGGTGTGGGCCCGTGCCGAGAAGTGGTTCGGCGATCACGGCCTGAACATCGAGAACAGCCAGCGTGGTGCCGGTCTGATGACCGCCAACGTGGAAAACTCGGCCGATGGTCTGGAGTGGCTGGATTGCGGCACCATGGGGTCCAAGGTGGCGCTGGGCAACCCCAACCTGCAGATCAACCTGATCATCACCCAGAGCGGCAACAACAGCGTCGCCACCGTGAACGTCAAGGGCAATACCCAGCTCTACTTCGTCGAGTCCTCCGGCGAGCGAGTGCTGGCTCCCTCCATCACCCCGGTGTGCGTCTCCCGCGGCAGCCTGGAACAGAGCCTGTTCTCCACCCTCGGCAACTGATCCTGCCGGGTATCATGAAAAACCCCGTTGCGTGCTACGGGGTTTTTTTATGCCTGCTCAGCGCCGATCAGGGCGTGGGGGGAGGGATGAAGCCAGAGGATCAGGGGGTCAGATCGCCGTGATAGAGCACATGGTCGCCGGACTTGAGCACATACCCCTTCCAGGGGAAGAGCTGATAGCCGCCGCCCTGCCAGGACCAGTTGCCCTCTTCGCCCTGGCGGATCAGCCGGATCGGCTCGCCCTCTGGCAGGGTCAGCTCGGCCTGACTCTGATCGGCATTGAACAGCACGAAAGCGCTGACGGTCTGACCGGCATCGGTCGGGTTGAGGCGAATGCCCTGCTCGAACAGACGCACGCACTGGCCTGCCAGCGCCGACCATTGATAGCCCGCGCTGCCGATGCAGCCATGTTCGTCGCGATCCGCGCCGACCAGGGGCTCCTTCGGTGTCGTGTTGCAGGCGGCCAGCAGCAGGGTGGCCGCCATCAGGGTCAGGGTGCGCATGGTTACTCCTTGGCGTCCCGTTCGATGACGATGTTGGAGAAGCCCAGTTCCTTGAAGTAGTTCTCCCGGTAATCCTTCACGCTCTTCTTGTCGCGGCGGCACACCTGTGCCAGCTGCTCTTCCATGGCGTGGAAGCGGGTCAGATCGATCCCCTCGGCGGCGGCAACGGCATCATAGATGCTGTTGAACTTGTCGTTGGCGTAGCCAATCTCCCTGGCCTGCTTCTTGTAGGTATAGGTAATCTTGAACGCCATGGCGTCACTCCTTCTCTTTGGCCTGCTTGCGCTGGACGTACAGATAGAGGCTTTCGACCTTCTCTCTGGCCCAGGGGGTCTTGCGCAAGAACTTCAGGCTGGACTTGATGCTGGGATTATCGGTGAAGCAGCGGATATTGATCTGCTGCCCCAGCGCTTCCCAGCCATAGTGCGCGACCAGGGCGGTGACGATGGCCTCCAGGGTCAGCCCGTGCAGCGGGTTGTTCTTCTGGGAAGCGGGTTGATCGCTCATGCTTGCGCCGCCAGGGTGGCAAAGGGCTGACCCATGCGGGTGGTGACCCCGTTGGCCAGGTGCGGCTCGAAACCGGCCAGCATGCCCGGGCCAAACAGGCAGACCACTGTGCTGCCCAGCTTGAACAGGCCCATCTCGGCCCCCTTTTGCAGGGTGATGGCTTCGTCGCCGGTGTAGTCCCAGCGCACCACCTTCTTCTCTTTGGTCGGCGCTATGTTGCCGGCCCAGATGGTCTCGATGCTCGCGACGATAGTGGCACCGACCAGCACCAGGGCCATGGGGCCGTGGGGGGTACGGAAGGTGGCCACCACCCGCTCGTTGCGGGCAAACAGGTTGGGCACGTTCTCGGCGGTGAGGGGGTTGACGGAGAAGAGATCCCCCGGCACGAACACCATGCTCTCCAGCACGCCGTCCAGCGGCATGTGGATGCGGTGGTAATCCTTGGGTGCCAGATAGATGGTAGCGAAGTCGCCATCCTTGAACGGGGCCACCAGATCTTCATAGCCCCCTAGCAGCTCGCGGGCGCTGTAGTCGTGGCCCTTGGCCTGGATGATGCGACCTTGGCTGATGGGCCCGAGCTGGCTGACGGTGCCATCCACCGGCAGGGCCAGGGTCATGGCGTCTTCCACCACGGGGCGGATGCCGGGTTTGAGCTCGCGGGTGAAGAAGGCGTTGAAGCTCTTGTAGTGGGCAGGGCTCTCGTGCAGCGCCTCGCTCATGTCGACCTGGTACTGCTTGATAAAGGCCTCGATCACTTTGGTGGTGAGGTTGCCCGCTTCGGCGGCGGCAAGTTTGCCCACCAGGCGGGAGAGGGCGTGTTTGGGCAGGCAGTATTGACCGGCAATTTTCAGGTTGTCAGTGATGCTCATGATCTTCATCTGGGAATGAGTTGAACGGGTCACAGCCGCGCCTGTTGGCGACCGTGTCGGGCTTCCTGCATGGTTTCCAGGATGCGGTGGTAGTTGTGGAAGCGATCGGCGCTGATGGCGCCCGCTTCGACCGCGGCGCGCAGGGCGCAGCCGGGATCATCCTTGTGGGTGCAGTCGCGGAACTTGCAGCCACCCAGGTAGTCGCGAAACTCGACGAAGCACCAGGTGATGCGGTCGGCTTCCAGGTGCCAGAGGGCGAACTCGCGGATCCCGGGGGAGTCGATGAGATCGCCGCCGCTCGGGAAGTGGTAGAGCCGCGCCGTGGTGGTGGTGTGCTGGCCGAGCCCCGAGTTCTCGGAGATCTCGCCGGTGAGCACGTCCAGCCCCGGCATCAGGGCGTTGGTGAGGGACGACTTGCCCACCCCGGACTGGCCCACGAAGATGCTGATCTTGTCGGTGAGCGCCGCCTTGAGGGCGTCGATGCCCTCACCGCTCTCGCAGCTCACCAGCAGCACCTCATAACCGAGCTTGCGGTAGGTCTCGAGCTGGTGCTCGATACGGGCGCGGGCCGCGTCATCGAGCATATCGACCTTGTTCAGCACGATGAGGGGCGCTATCTCCACATCTTCTGCCGCCACCAGGTAGCGGTCGACGATGTTGGTGGAGAACTCGGGCATCACCGCCGAGACGATGATGATCTGGTCGATGTTGGCGGCGATGGGTTTGACCCCGTCGTAGAAGTCCGGCCGGGTCAGCACCGAGTGGCGCGGATGCACCGCCTCGATGACGCCGGCAGTCGCGGCATTGAGGCCGGGGCGCCACACCACCTTGTCGCCGCACACCAGGCTGCTGATGCTGCTGCGCCGCAGGTTGCTGCGGTGGATGGCACCATCGCTCGCCTCGACATCCGCGTGCTGGCCGAAGCGGCTGATTACCACCCCTTCGATGGCGGGGCCGAACAGGGTGTCATCCACCTCTGTGGTGTGCTCTTTTTGCAGCCGCCGCTCGCGGTTGGCCTGGACGCGCCTTTGTTGACCCAGATTGAGTTTTGCTTTCTTTGCCACGGGGTTTGCCAGTTTATGAACAGATTCAAAGCCAGTATGATACATGCAAATTGGCAAAATTCCGCCATTCCTCCCAATAGAGAGAGCAATCATGACAGTCAGCGCGCAGAACCTGGTATGGATCGACATGGAGATGACGGGTCTGGACCCCGAAGAGAACGTGGTACTGGAGATCGCCACCATCGTCACCGACAAGGACCTGAACGTGCTGGCCGAAGGGCCGGTCATCGCCATCCACCAGAGCGAGGAAGAGCTGGGCAAGATGGATGACTGGAACGTCAACACCCACACCAAGAGCGGGCTGGTGGCACGGGTCAAGGCGAGTGAGTACGACGAGGCCAAGGCCGTTGCCGAGACCCTCGCCTTCATTCGCCAGTGGGTGCCGGAGCGCACCAGCCCCCTGTGCGGCAACAGCATCGGCCAGGATCGCCGCTTCATGGTCAAGCACATGAGCGATCTGGAAGCCTTCTTCCATTACCGCAACGTGGACGTCAGCACCATCAAGGAGCTGGTCCGTCGCTGGCAGCCTGAACTGCTGGATCAATTCAAGAAGAGCGGCTCCCACCAGGCGCTGGACGACATCCGCGAATCCATCGCCGAACTGCAGTTCTACCGCACCCACGTCTTCAAAATCTGAGTGGCTGGCAAGGGTTTGCCGTCGTTCGGTTGCTAAAATCAGCAGTTCGGCCAGCTTTTGAGCGAACGGCTGCAACCAGACAAAAAAGCCCTTGCAATTGGAATGTCTGCTCTTATAATTCGGCTCCCGTACAGTAGCGCAAGCAACCAAATGCTGTACGGTCTGTTTTCAGGTTTTGCGGGAATAGCTCAGTTGGTAGAGCACGACCTTGCCAAGGTCGGGGTCGCGAGTTCGAGTCTCGTTTCCCGCTCCAAAATGTTTGCTGATGACGTTCCGATGCGGGAATAGCTCAGTTGGTAGAGCACGACCTTGCCAAGGTCGGGGTCGCGAGTTCGAGTCTCGTTTCCCGCTCCAATCATCAGCACAGCCTCAAGACAATCCATGTTGCGGGAATAGCTCAGTTGGTAGAGCACGACCTTGCCAAGGTCGGGGTCGCGAGTTCGAGTCTCGTTTCCCGCTCCAATATGCAGTGCCGGAGTCACCGCGTTGGTAGAGCATGTTCAGTGCTTGCCAAGGTCGGGGTAGCGAGCGCGATTCTCGTTGCTGGCTCCAAAAATATGTAAGTGATATTCCGATGCGGGAATAGCTCAGTTGGTAGAGCACGACCTTGCCAAGGTCGGGGTCGCGAGTTCGAGTCTCGTTTCCCGCTCCAATCACTTGCAGATGACATTCTGTTGCGGGAATAGCTCAGTTGGTAGAGCACGACCTTGCCAAGGTCGGGGTCGCGAGTTCGAGTCTCGTTTCCCGCTCCAAACAGTGTCCGGTAGATATGTGTAAGTGACATTCCGTTGCGGGAATAGCTCAGTTGGTAGAGCACGACCTTGCCAAGGTCGGGGTCGCGAGTTCGAGTCTCGTTTCCCGCTCCAATCACTTGCAGATGACAT
>NZ_JBFODT010000002.1:0-63458 GCF_040908465.1 Aeromonas sp. R10-1 | reverse complement strand
ACCGCTCTGCTGGCCTTCGGTCTTGTCATGTCCACCCGCCTTGTCCGCATCCCCAGGCTGGAAATCCAGCTCGGTCTGGGTCATGTCGATGGTCTGCTGCATGATGGTGTCAATAGGCGTCGGCTCGGGGCGACCAGGACGAAACTCCTGGGCGATGACGGAGGTTCCCTTGGGGATATCCTTGACCTCCAGGATGTTCTGCACCCCGAACGCCTTCTCCATGGAACCGGCGATCTGCTTGAACTTCTGCACATCCATCTCGGCAAAGGAGAGCAAGAGCACGAAGAAGCACATCAGCAGAGACATGAGATCCGCGAAGGTTCCCATGTAACCGGGCAATCCGGGAGGCGGGCACTTGCACTTTGCCATCTGTGCGCTCCTATTCGGTCCCGTTGTTGCGTTTGGACTGATTCAGGTAGTTCTGCAACATGGCCTGGATCACCCTCGGGTTCTGTCCATCCTGGATTCCCATGATGGCGTCGAGGATCAGGGTGCGGCTCAACTGTTCCTCGCCGCTGCGCAGTTCCAGCTTGTCCGCGATGGGGATGGCAATCATGTTGGCCTCGATGGCGCCATACAGGGTCGTCAGCAAGGCCACCGCCATGGCCGGACCGATGGATTTGGGGTCGCTCATGTTGGCCAGCATGGCCACCAACCCCACCAGGGTACCGATCATGCCCATGGCCGGGCCGAGATCCCCCAGGGAGCGGAACACCTTGATGGCCGTGGCGTGACGCTCGGACGTCAGTTCGATGTCCTTCTCCATCACCGCACGCACCACGTCGGCATCATGGCCGTCCACCAGCATGTCGATGCCCTTCTTCATGAAGGTATTGGGGATCTCTGCCGCCTCCAGAGCCAGAAAGCCCCCCTTGCGGGCAGCATCCGCCAGTTCCACCGCCTTGGTGATGAGATCGTCGAGCTTGTCCCCCTTGTACATGAAGGCCTTGCCCGCGACCTTGAAGGCCATCAGAAACTGGCCGAGGTTGAATTTCATCATGCAGATGAACACGGACCCCAGTATGGTGATGTAGACCGATGGCATGTCCACATACATGCTCATGGGGCCGCCCAGCAACATGCCGTACACCACGACCCCGAACCCCAGCACTAAGCCTATCAGACTCCCTAAATCCACATCCCTACTCCTGTCGCCGAACGTGCCGTCTCATTATATTGCGTTGAATTTTCTGCTATTGCGTCCCCGGCAGCAAGCCCGGCACACCGCAATCGCCGATCGGCAATGCGTGGTTGCATGCCCGTTCTTATCGGCCAGGGTCAGGATAGTTTGAGGACGCCGCGTTTTTCTGCCTCCCCCCTGTGGCCGGTCGATGTTAAGATGAGCCGTTTTTTTCAATCCCCGAGGATGGACATGGCCAGTAAAAAAATCGACCGTCTGAGTTTTGATGCCACCCTGGAAGAGCTGGAAACCATAGTGCATCAACTCGAACAGGGCTCGCTCCCCCTCGAGGAGGCACTCAAACAATTCGAACAGGGCATCCATCTGGTGCGTGCCGGCCAGCAGAAGCTGGAACAGGCCGAACAGAAGATCCAGATCCTCCTGACCCAGGCCGATGGCAGCGAGCAAGCGGTCCCCTTTCGAGCAGAACAAGGAGAGGAGTGAGTGACCCTGGACGATTTCTCCCGCCTGCATCGGCGCCGCATCGACGATTGCCTCTCGGCACAGCTTGACGCCCTGCCCGCCATGGCGCCACGTTTGCGGGACGCGATGAAATACGGCCTGCTGCTCGGTGGAAAACGGGTGCGCCCCTTCCTGGTCTATGCCGTCGGCGAGATGCTGGGCGTCAAGAGCGAACTGCTGGATGGCCCCGCCGCCGCCGTGGAGTGCATTCACGCATACTCCCTCCTGCACGACGACCTGCCCGCCATGGATGACGACGACCTGCGTCGTGGTCAGCCCACCGTACACAAGGCCTTCGATGAAGGCACAGCCATCCTGGCGGGCGATGCCCTGCAGACCCTGGCGTTTTCCATTCTGGCCGACCACCCCATGCCCGATACATTGATGGCCAACAGGGTGCGGATGCTGAGTGCCCTGGCCCGCGCGTCCGGCTATCTCGGCATGTGTGGCGGTCAGGCACTGGATCTGGACGCCGAAGGGCGCCGGATCAGCCTCGGCGAGCTGGAACAGGTGCACCGCCACAAGACCGGGGCCCTCATCGAGTGCGCCGTGACCCTCGGGGCCCTGTGCAAGGCTGACGTGGAACCCGCCACCCTCACCGCCCTGCAAACCTTTGCCGCCGCCATCGGACTCGCCTTCCAGGTGCAGGACGACATCCTCGACATCACGGGCGATACCGCCACCCTGGGCAAGCCGCAAGGCTCGGATCTGGCGCTGGAAAAGAGTACCTATCCGGCCCTGCTCGGACTCGACAATGCCCGTGAGCTGGCTCGCGAACTGCATGACAAGGCCTTAACAGCCCTGCAATCCTTGCCCTACAATACCGACATTCTGGAAGCGTTTGCCGATTACATCATCGAGCGAACCCACTAAACGCTGGATAACAGTAACAATATGAGCGTTGATATTAGCGATTTCCCCAACCTGGCCCTCGCGGACACGCCGGTCGATTTGCGATCCCTCCCCTTCGAGCGGCTGCCCGTGGTGTGCAACGAGCTGCGCGAGTATCTGCTGCGCTCGGTGAGCCGCTCCAGCGGCCACTTCGCCTCCGGCCTTGGCACCGTCGAGCTGACGGTCGCCCTGCACTATGTCTACAACACCCCCTTCGATCGGCTGGTGTGGGACGTGGGCCACCAGGCCTATCCCCACAAGATCCTGACCGGACGACGGGAGCGCATTCACACCATTCGCCAGAAAGATGGCCTGCACCCCTTCCCCTGGCGGGAAGAGAGCGAGTACGACGTGCTCAGCGTGGGCCACTCCAGCACCTCCATCGGGGCGGCGCTCGGCATGGCGGTGGCGGCCGAGAGCGAAGGGCTTGGCCGCAAGGTGGTCGCGGTCATCGGTGATGGCGCCATCACCGCCGGCATGGCCTTCGAGGCCCTCAATCACGCCGGCGACGTCCACAAGGACATGCTGGTGGTGCTCAATGACAACGAGATGTCCATCTCCGAGAACGTGGGAGCCCTGAACAATCACCTCGCCAGGCTGATGTCCGGCAAGCTCTACACCACGATTCGCGAGGGGGGCAAGAAGGTGCTGGCGGGTCTGCCGCCGGTCAAGGAGCTCGCCAAGCGGGCCGAGGAGCACCTCAAGGGCATGGTGGTGCCCGGCACCCTGTTCGAGGAGTTCGGCTTCAACTACATCGGCCCCATCGACGGTCACGACATCCATGCCCTGGTCGAAACCCTGCGCAACATGCGCAACCTCAAGGGTCCCCAGCTGCTGCACGTCAAGACCAAGAAGGGCAAGGGCTACGAGCCGGCGGAAAAAGATCCCATCGGTTATCACGCCGTCCCCAAATTCAACCCGGATGACTGTGCCCTGCCCAAGAGCGCCGGTGGCAAACCCACCTTCTCCGCCATCTTCGGTCAGTGGCTGTGCGACATCGCCGCCAAGGACGAGCGCGTGGTCGGCATCACCCCCGCCATGCGCGAAGGCTCCGGTCTGGTGAAATTCAGCCAGCAATATCCGGATCGCTACTTCGACGTGGCCATCGCCGAGCAACATGCGGTCACCTTCGCCGCCGGTCTCGCCATCGCCGACCAGAAACCCGTGGTCGCCATCTATTCGAGCTTCCTGCAGCGGGCCTATGACCAGCTTATCCACGACGTGGCGCTGCAGAACCTGCCGGTGCTCTTCGCCATCGACCGGGCCGGTCTGGTGGGGGCCGACGGCCCGACCCATCAGGGGGCGTTCGACATCAGCTTCCTGCGCACCGTGCCCAACATGGTGGTGATGACCCCGTCCGACGAGAACGAGTGCCGTCAGATGCTCTACACCGGCTATCTGTGCAACGGGCCAGCGGCGGTGCGCTACCCCCGTGGCAGCGGCACCGGTATCCAGGCCGAGAGCGAGATGCAGGCCCTGCCCCTCGGCAAGGGACGTGTCGTTCGCGAGGGCAAGGGGACCGCCATCCTGGCGTTCGGCACCCTGCTGCAACAGGCCAGAGCAGCCGCCGAGGCGCTGGATGCCACCCTGGTGGACATGCGCTTCGTCAAACCCATGGACGAGGCGCTGGTGCTCTCTCTGGCCGCCTCCCACGATCAGTTCGTCACCCTCGAGGACAACGCCATCATGGGCGGTGCAGGCTCTGCGGTGAACGAGTTGCTGATGGGCTGCAAGCAGTGCAAACCGGTGCTCAACCTCGGCCTGCCGGACCGCTTCATCGAGCAGGGCACCCAGGATGAGATCTACGCCCTGCTGGAGCTGGACAGCGTGGGCATTCAGACCCGCATCGAGAGCTGGCTGCAAGCCTGACAAGGGTTATCGCAAGCAACAAAAAAGGGCGCCTGATGGCGCCCTTTTTTGTTATTCACTGTGCCAGACCAAACCTGCTCACACACTGTCGCGAGAAGGCCGTCAACAAGGTTACAAGCCGCTCAGGAACCGAGACATACCTGAGCACTCCTTGGTTCCACATAAGCGAGCAGCACATGAACCTTGATCACGGCCTCGCAGCCAGTTCGTGGATAGGTTTATCAGCCCTTGTAGATCTTCGGGTTGAACACATCTCGCAGCCAGTCACCCAGCAGGTTGATCACCAGCACCAGCACCACCAGGCAGAGGCCCGGGAAGGCGGTGATCCACCAGGAGCCGGAGAAGATGTAGTTGAAGCCCACGCTGATGAGCGACCCCAGGGACGGTTGATCAACCGGCATCCCCAGACCCAGGAAGGAGAGGGCCGCCTCGCTCATGATGGCGTTCGCCACCTGCACGGTGGAGATGACCAGGATGGGTGACAGGCAGTTCGGCAGAATGTGGCGGAACATGATGCGCGGGGCGCGGAACCCCATCACCTGAGCTGCTTCCACATACTCCTTCTTCTTCTCCGCCAGCACGGAGGCGCGTACCGTCCGGGCATACTGGGGCCACTCGGCGATACCGATGATCACCACCAGCATCAGGATGGCGAACTTCGAGTAGAACTCGGAGCCAAAGGTCGCCTGGAAGATGGCGGAGATGATGATCGCCACCATCATGGTGGAGAACGACAGCTGCACATCGGCAAAGCGCATCAGCAGGTTGTCGATGCGACCACCAAAGTAACCGGCCATCAGACCGATGACGATACCGAGCACCAGCTGCAGCCCCACCGCGAACAGACCAATGGTCAGAGAGATGCGGGCGCCATAGAGGATGGTGCTCCAGATGTCGCGTCCCTGGTTGTCGGTCCCGAGCCAGAAGCGGGCCTCGCCCCCTTCCAGCCAGGAGGGGGGCAGCTCCGCATCCATCAGATCGAAGCTGGTCTGGTCATAGACGTTGTGCGGTGCGATCCAGGGTGCCAGCAGGGCCGCCAGCACGAAGACCACAAACACCGCAAAGCTGAACATGGCTACCTTGTCCCGCAGGAAGTAGTAGACGATGTCGGAATTTTTGAAGCGTGCCCAACGGCTTGGGCTTGCAGTTACAGCATTAGTCATCTGTTACCCCTTGGCGGTCAGGTTGACGGTCGGGTTGATCAACCCGTAGAGCAGGTCGACCAGGGTATTGGTCACCACGAAAATGAGGCCGACGAAGATGACGTAGGCGGTGATCAGCGGCGTATCGACCCGGTGGATCGCCTCAAGGAAGAGGAAGCCGGTCCCCGGCCACTGGAACACGCTCTCGGTCAAGATGGTGTAGGCCACCATGGTCCCGATCTGCACACCGCCCACCGTGATGACCGGCAGCATGGTGTTCTTCAGGGCGTGCTGGTAGTAGACCTTGTTGTTGTCCAGCCCCTTGGCACGGGCAAACTTGACGTACTCGGAGGAGAGCTGCTCCAGCATCTCCGAGCGCACCAGCCGGATGAACAGCGGCAGCATGATGGAGGAGAGGGAGACCGCAGGCAGCACCAGGTGCAGGATACCGTCCCAGGTAAAGAATCCCGACTCCCAGCCCAGCAGGTTGTAAGTCTCGCCACGGCCATAGGCCGGCAGCCAGCCCAGCTGGATGGAGAAGAGGTACATCAGCATGATGGCGGTCAGGAAGACCGGGATCGAGATACCGATGCTGCTCACCGCCATGATGACCTTGGTGAGGATGCTGCGCGGTCTTATCGCCGAATAAACCCCCAGCGGAATGGAGACCACGACGATGATGAGCGCGGCGGCAAACACCAGCTCAAGGGTAGCCACCAGCTTGTCGAGGATAACCTCGAGGGCTGGTCGCTTGAAGAAATAGGAAGTGCCCAGATCCCCGTGTACCGCGTTCTTCAAGAAGCGGCTGTATTTCACGAGGAAGGGATCATTGAGTCCCATCTTGTCGCGCAGCTCCTGGCGCACGGACTCGGAGACGGATTGTCCCACCAGCTCGCGCAGCGGATCCCCCAGGTTGTCCTGGATGGAGAAGGCGACCAGGCTGATGACGAACATCACTATCACGGCCTGATAGAACCGTTTCAGCAGGAATGTAAACATGCTTGTCCTTCTACGTGGCCTGTGTCTTGGCACAGGCTTCTGTTAATGGCGGGGCAACCATGGGTGCCCCGCCGGGTCCTTCCTTAAACGCTTCGCTTACTTGTTGACCACCAGGTCACCCAGATAAGGGAAGTTCATCACGTTGACCACCGGCTTGATGTCGACGTTCTTCTTGGCACCGTAGGCCAGGTCTTCCCAGTGCAGCGGCACATAGGCAGCGTCGTCGATCAGCATGGCTTCCACCTTCTGCAGGATGGCGGCACGCTTGGCAGGATCGGTCTCGGTGTTGGCTTCCATCACCATCTTGTCAGCTTCTGCGTTGGCATAACCGCCGCAGTTGTACTGACCCATGCCGGTCTTGGCATCCTTGGTGAAGGTCAGGAACTCGAAGAAGTTCGCACTGTCTTCGGTGTCGGAGTGCCAGCCGATCAGCTGCATGTCAGCGGCGCACTTGTCAAACTCCGGCCAGTACTGGGCCACCGGCATGGTCTTCAGATCCACCTTGATGTTGATCTTGGACAGCATGGCGGAGACGGCCTGGGCAATCTTGACGTCGTTGACGTAGCGGGCAGCCGGGGAGATGAAGCTCATCTTGAAGCCCTTCTCGTAACCTGCTTCCTTCATCAGCTCCTTGGCCTTGGCCAGATCATACTGGGGCTTGAGCGCCTCGTTGTAGCCTGCGTAGCCTTTCGGGCTCAGCTGGCCGGCCGGGGTACCGAAGCCCTTGTTGATCTTGTCGACGATGCCCACCTGGTTGATGGCGTAGTTGATCGCCTGACGCACGCGCTTGTCTTTCAGCGCCGGGTTGGTGTTCTGGTTCAGCTCGATGATGATGGCACGGGTACCGGACAGGGTGACCAGCTGGGAATCCTTGCCGTTCTTCACGCGCTCCAGATCGTTCGGGGCAACCGGGTAGATCATGTCCACGTCGCCGCCCAGCAGGGCTGCAACACGGGTGGCGTCTTCCTTGATCGGTACCACGGTCAGGTTTTCGACGTTGCCCTTGGAGGCCTTGTCCCAGTAGTTGGCGTTGCGCACGTATTCCAGCTTCACGCCCTGCTCGCGGAACTTGACGCTGAACGGACCGGTACCGGAGACATTGGTGGAGGCGAAGGAGTCACCGTTCTTCACGATCTCGGCCTTGTCCTTGCCCGCCTCGGTCTTGCCGCTATAGAACTTGGAGTCCATCGGGAAGATGTAGGTGACGGTCTGCAGTACCAGCGGGAACGGCTTGGCGGTGACGAGATCCACGGTGAAATCATCCACCTTCTTGGCTTCGGCGATGGGGTCGAAGATCGCCTTGAAGTCCGGGGAGGCCTTCAGACGGTTGACGGTCCATACCACGTCATCGGCGGTGAAGTCGTTGCCGGAGTGGAACTTCACACCCTTGCGCAGGTGGAAACGGACGGTCTTGTCGTCGATGCGCTCATACTTCTCGGCCAGACGCGGCTCGAACTGCAGATCCTGGGTGTAACGCATCAGGGGGTCGAACACCAGGTGAGACATCTCCAGGGTCTGACCGGAGAGCTGCTCCTGCGGGTCCAGCGAGGTGGCGTCGGACGCGACGGCGACCTTGATGTCGGCAGCAGAAACGTTGAACGCGAGACCAGCGGCGAACAGCGCCATGGCGATCTTGGATAATCCTTTCTTCATGTCTTTCTCCATGCTTTTGGCTTTTTATTGACAGACAAACCGGCGAGCCGGTGCTTTCCTAGCTTGCGATTTCCAGCCCCTCGCGGGACATTCCCTTGAATTCCGGCATGAGGGAGATCAGCTTGCGGCTGTACTCATGCTCGGCATTGGTGAACAGTTTCTCGGTCTCGGCCACTTCCACCAGATGACCGTGCTGCATCACACCGATGCGGTCGCACATCTGGCGGATGACCGGCAGATCGTGACTGATGAACAGCATGGTGAGCCCAAGCTCCTGTTGCAAGTCTTTGAGCAGGTTGAGGATCTGGGCCTGCACCGAAACATCCAGCGCCGAGGTGGGCTCGTCGCAGATGAGGAAGCGCGGGCGGGTCGCCAGGGCGCGGGCAATGGAGATGCGCTGGCGCTGACCACCGGAGAACTCATGGGGATACTTGACCCCGGCGCCGCGGCCCAGGCCCACGTGATCCAGCAGGTCCCCGACGATCTGCTCTATCTGCCGCTCACTCTCGGCGAGGCGGTGGAAGCGGATCGGCTCGGCGATGATGTCACGCACCTTCATGCGCGGGTTCATCGAAGAATACGGGTTCTGGAACACCATCTGCATCTGGCGGCGCAGGGGACGACGCTCGTGCTCCCCTTTCAGGGCGGTGAGATCGATCCCCTCGAAGACAATCTTGCCGGTATCGGGCGGATAGAGCCCGGTGATGGCACGGGCGATGGTGGATTTGCCGGAGCCCGACTCCCCCACCAGACCGAAGGTCTCACCCTCGAAGATCTCGAAGCTGATGTTGTTGCAGGCGCGCACGTACTGGCGGCGGCTCGGGAAGATGGAATCCTTGGTGACGAACTTCAGATCCACGTTCTCCACCCGCAGCAGCGCGCCTTCATAGGTGCGCTCGTCCTGACTCTGGCCGAGCCAGTGGGTCTTGAGATCGATGCTGGTATCCGCCGCACCGGCATCCTCGATATAGGAGACCAGGGGGAAGCGCACCAGCTTCACATCCGAGCGGGGAACCGCCGAGATGAGGCTGCGGGTATAGGGGTGATTGGGGCGGCCCAGCACCTGTTCCGTGGTGCCGAACTCCACCAGATCGCCGCGGTACATCACCGCCACCTTGTCGGTGACGTTGGAGACCACACCCATGTCATGGGTCACCAGCATGCAGCCTACCTGACGCTCTTTGCAGAGGTTGCGGATGAGCTGGAGGATCTGATCCTGGATGGAGACGTCCAGCGCCGTGGTCGGCTCATCGGCGATGATGAGCTCGGGATCCCCGGAGAGGGCGATGGCGATCACCACCCGCTGGCGCATGCCACCGGAGAACTGGTGAGGATACTGCTTGATGCGCACGTCCGGGTTCGGGATCCCCACCGCCCCCATCAGCTCGAGGGCCTTGGCAAAGGCCGCCTCGCGGGACAGGTCGGTGTTGGCGAGGATGGTCTCCACCAGCTGCTGCTCCACGGTGAACAGCGGGTTGAGGGAGGTCATGGGATCCTGGAAGATGAAACCGATGCGCGAGCCGCGAATGGCCCGCATCTCGTTCTGGCTCTTCCCGGAGATGAGCTCGCCGTTGAGGTAGATGTCACCACGGGCGATGCGACCGGGCGGGCTCAACAGATCGATGACGGCGTTGCCGATGGTGGATTTGCCAGCGCCGGACTCACCGACGACGCCGACGATCTCGCCCTTTTCAACAGAAAAAGAGAGATCCTTGACCGCGGCAAGCACCCCGTAGCGGGAGGGGTACTCGATCCGCAAGTTTTTGACTTCAAGCAAGGACATGGTTACCTCTGCGGGGGACATCCGTCCCAAATAATTCGTCCGTAAATCAGCCGCAGATGCTGGTTGTGCCTTGGTACTGCTCGAGAGCCGTTGTTGTGTAATTAACGCTCAATCCATGAGGCAGCCAAACCAGCGATCCGGGCGGGTTTTTTGCATTTTTTTGGAATAACCCGCGAGTAAGTTAGTCGGTTTGCCCGCGGGTGTAAATGATCCAGTTATACAATTTCGCAATACTTTGCCCAGAGAATGCCGACACCCTGGGGTTAAAATGTCGATAAAAGTCACATTACCAGAGATTACGCTGGCATTGCGAGACCATCAACCAATTATGTTTCAACAAAATAGCAACAAACCATCTTATTCACTATCAGCATTATGCTGACCAGCTTCGAATGAGTAGTGAATATTTATGTGAAATGATTTTTTGACGGCAGCATATCCGGAGTAAGGAAAAATAGGCAGAGCTAAATAGGGACAATGCAGAAGGATCAACCTGGGCCACAGGCCCGCCGGCACGGCAAGCCGGGAGGGATTGCATACAAAAAAACGCAGGCCCCTCAGGGCCTGCGTGTGCGGTATATCCGACCTCTTTGCAAGAGGAGATGAGTGAAAAAACAACGAGACGGGCGTTCGGGAGCCGCCTCCCCTCACCAGTGGGCAAGCAGTTGCATGCAGGCCAGGGCGAACAGGCCGGCGATGAGATCGTCCAGCATGATGCCAAGCCCGCCGTGAATGCGGCGATCGAACCAGGAGATGGGCCAGGGCTTGAGCACGTCGAACAGGCGAAACAGCACGAAACCCGCCAGCACCCACTCCCAGCCGGCCGGGGCCGCAATCATGGTGACCCCGAATCCGATGACCTCGTCCCAGACGATGGCCCCGTGATCCGGCATCCCGATGGCGTCGGTGGCGCTCTGGCAGATGCGGATGCCCGCCACGAAACCCACCACCAGCAGGGCGATGAACCAGGAGGTCGGCAGCCCGCTCACCAACAGATAGAGCGGGATGGCTGCCAGGGTCCCCATGGTGCCCGGCGCCTTGGGGGAGAGGCCGGAGCCAAACCCAACCGCCAGGAAGTGGAGCGGGTTTTTAAGGCTCAGCCGCGTCAGTTCGGGCTTTATCTTGAAAGACATCATGCGAAGTGATCCCAGCCCTTGAGGTGCAGTTCGACGGGTTGTTCGTCCTGCAGGTAGTCGATACCAGGCTCCCCGGCCAGGATGCGACCGATGCGGGTGAACTTCACGCCACAATTGGCCAGCGCCGTGTCCAGGGCGCCGTGATGCTCCTGGGGCACGGTGAAGCAGAGCTCGTAGTCGTCGCCCCCGGCCAGGGCCAGCTGCCAGGCATCCATGGCCGGCACTGCATCCTGCAACACGGGGGAGAGGGGCAGCAGGTTGAGATCGATCTGGGCCCGCACGCCGGACGCCTTGAGGATGTGGCCGAGATCAGACGCCAGGCCGTCGGAGAGATCCAGGGCGCTGCTGGCCAGCCCGCGCAGGGCCTGACCGGCCAGGATGCGGGGATGGGGATGGTCGAGGCGCGGCAGCACGGCCGCCAGCTGGTTCTCGTTGAGGGTGCGCTTGCCCAGCAGGTGGGAGAGCGCCAGGGCGGCATCTCCCAGGGTACCGGTCACGTAGACCCCGTCACCGGCCTTGGCGCCGCTGCGCAGCAGGGCGCGACCTGCCGGGACCGATCCTTTCACCGAGACGGTGATGGAGAGGGGCCCGCGGGTCATGTCCCCCCCCACCAGCGCCACGTTGTAGTACTCGGCGAGCTCGAGGAACCCTTCGGCGAAACCGGCGACCCAGCGCTCGTTGATGGCGGGCAGGGTCAGGGCCAGGGAGACCCAGCGCGGCTCGGCACCCATGGCGGCCAGATCGGAGAGATTGACCGCCAGCGCCTTGTAGCCGAGATCCACCGGATCCATGTCGGGGAAGAAGTGCACGCCGCTCACCAGGGTGTCCGTGCTCACCGCCAACTGGGCGTCGGGGGGCAGGGTCAGCAGGGCACAGTCATCTCCAGGGCCCATCACCACGTCCTTGCGGGCGTGGGGGACCTTGAAGTACTTCTCAATCAGCTCAAATTCACCCATACAGTAAAAAGCCAGCAATAAGCTGGCTCCTCTCTTAATTGCTGACGGACAGCAGGATCAGCGCTTGGGCAGCGTCTTGATCACCTTGTCCAGGACGCCGTTGACAAACTTGTGGCTGTCATCGGCGGCGAAGGCTTTGGCCAGCTCGATCGCTTCGTTGATCACCACGCGCGGCGGCACATCTTCACGACGGGTCAGCTCGTAGGTCGCCAGACGCAGGATCGCCTTGTCCACCATGTCCACTTCTTCCAGCGGACGGGAGAGGAAAGGCGCGAACACCTTGTCCAGCTCGTTGCAGTGGACCGCAACCCCGAACAGCAGATCGCGGAAATAGTTCAGGTCCACACCCTTGGTGTCCTGATCGATCTTGAACTGCTCTTCGATGTCGCCCACGTTGGCCTGGGTCATCTGCCACTGGTAGATGGCCTGGGTGGCGCAATGGCGGGCCTTACGGCGCTCGGACGGTTTCAATGCATTTCTCCTCGTTACACGTCCAGTTGTTTCAGGACGTTGATCATTTCGAGCGCGCTCAGTGCAGCCTCTGCACCCTTGTTACCCGCCTTGGTACCGGCGCGTTCGATGGCTTGTTCAATGTTTTCGGTGGTCAGCACGCCGAAGGCAACGGGAATGTCGTATTCCATCATCACCTGGGCCAGACCCTTGCCGTTCTCGCTCGCTACCAGTTCGAAGTGGTAGGTACCGCCGCGGATGACGGTGCCGAGTGCGACGATGGCGTCGTATTGACCGCTCTTGGCCAGCTTCTTGGCCGCCAGGGGAATTTCGACGGCCCCCGGTACGCGCACCAGGGTCAGATTGCTCTCCTGGACCTGACCTTGACGCTTCAGCACGTCCAGCGCGCCGTTCACCAGGCTGTCATTGATGAAGCTGTTGAAACGGGCAACGACAATAGCAACACGCGCCTCGGGAGCGGCGATATTTCCTTCGATAATCTTCATTGGAAATCCTGTCTCTGTGCAATCAATTAGGGGCCGGGCTCAAAAGTGCACGCATTCTAGCACAACAGAGCCGCGACAAAAAACCATGGCCGCAACGGGCGGCCATGGTGATGAATTCAACCGTACGCAGCGCTTACTCGCCGACGTACTCCACCACTTCCAGACCAAAGCCACCGAGGGCATGGTACTTCTTGGGAGAGCTCAATAGGCGCATCTTGCCGACCCCCAGCGCCTTGAGGATCTGGGAACCGACGCCGACCCGGCGCGAGGTGCCCTGCCACTTGGCCCCTTCCGGCGCCAGCCCCTTGTCGGCGGCTTCAAAACCCTTGACCCTGGCCAGCAGCTCGGCGCCATGGGCTTCCGCCCCCAGGATCACCAGCACCCCGCCCTCGTCGGCGATGCGGGCCATGGATTTGGGCAGCGGCCAGCTGCGGGCGCTGTGGCGGTCGGTGAGCAGCAGATCGCTCAGCACGTCGTGCAGGTGCACCCGTACCAGGGTCGGCTGGTCGGCCTTCACGTCCCCTTTCTTCAGGGCGAAGTGGACCTGGTTGTCGATGGTGTCGCGGAAGGTGACGAGGTCGAACTCGCCGTATTCGGTGGGCAACTTGCACTCGGCCACCTTCTCTACCGTGGTCTCGTGCTGGTTGCGGTATTCGATAAGGTCGGCAATGGTGCCGAGCTTGATGCCGTGCTGCTCGGCGAAGATCTCGAGATCCGGGCGCCGGGCCATGGTGCCGTCTTCGTTGAGGATCTCGACGATGACGGAGGCAGGCTCGAAGCCGGCCAGCCGGGCCAGATCGCAGCCCGCTTCGGTGTGGCCGGCGCGGGTCAACACACCGCCATCCTGCGCCATCAGCGGGAAGATGTGGCCGGGCTGCACCAGATCGGCGGCCTTGGCATGGGGCGCCACCGCGGCCTGTACAGTGACGGCGCGGTCGGCGGCGGAGATGCCAGTGGTCACCCCTTCCGCCGCCTCGATGGAGACGGTGAAGGCGGTGGAGAACTGGGCATTGTTGCGATCGACCATCAGCGGCAGCGCCAGCTGCTTGCAGCGATCCCGGGTCAGGGTCAGGCAGATGAGGCCACGACCGTAGCGCGCCATGAAGTTGATGTCTTCCGGGCGGACACAGGAGGCGGCCATGATCAGGTCCCCTTCGTTCTCCCTGTCTTCGTCATCCATCAGGATCACCATCTTGCCAGCCTTGATATCGGCAATGATTTCCTGGGTCGTGCTCAGCGCCATGGGCTACTCCATCAACATGCTTGGGGATTGAGCCAGTCGGCTCGACTTGATACTGCGTATTGTGCTCTAGATGGGGGCACGCGGCCCCGTTTCAATCCGCGCGGGATCACAGAACCGCGTTTTCCCGTCAAAACGGCTCACAAGAATCCGGACTGGGCCAGCTTTTCCAGGGTCAGGGTAGAGACACTGCTCTCCTCGCGCTTGCCCGTCATCAGCCGCTCCAGATAGCGGGCTATCTGGTCCACCTCGAGGTTGACCCGGTAGCCGGGTTTCCAGCGGGCGATGGTGGTCTCCTGGGCGGTGTGGGGCACGATGGTCAGCCGGAACAGATCCCCCTGAACCGCATTGACGGTGAGGCTGATGCCATCCACCGCAATCGACCCCTTCTCGGCGATGTAGCGGGAGAGCTCCCCCGGCGCCTTGATCCAGTATTCGATGGCGCGGCCGCTGGACGATTTGCTCTTCACCTCGCCGATGCCGTCCACGTGGCCGGAGACCAGGTGGCCGCCGAGGCGGGAGGTGGGCATCAACGCCTTCTCGAGGTTGACCGGATCACCCACCTTGGCGGCAGAAAAACCGGTGCGGGAGAGGGTCTCCAGGGAGACGTCGGCGGTGTAGCTGTGATCCCCGAGCGCCACCACGGTGAGGCAGACGCCGTTGGTAGCGATGGAGTCGCCCAGCTTGACGTCGCTGAAGTCCAGGGTCGGCGCGTGCACGGTGAGGGCCATGTCCTCCCCCTGGCGACGCAGCTCGACCAGGGTTCCCACCGCTTCGATAATTCCGGTAAACATGCAGATCACCTTGCTGATGACGGGGGCGACGGATGCCCCCGTGAACATTGAAAAATCAGGCTATTTTAGCAGTGATGCGAATATCCTGGCCAAGCATGCGCACATCCTTGAGGTTGAGTTTGGGGGCCTGGAACAGCCGGGTCAGCCCCGGCAGATGGAACAGGCCACGTCCCTCATCCCCCATCAGTTTGGGCGCTTGATAGAGCACCAGCTCGTCCACCAGCCCCTTCTCCAGCAGGGCGCCGCACAGCCGCGGCCCCGCCTCCACCAGTACCGAGTTGACGTTCTGTTTGGCCAGCAGCATGAAGAGGCTGACCAGATCCAGCTTGCCATCCAGCAGCGGCACCTCCAGCTGCTGCACCCAGGCGGGCCACTCACCGGATGCCTTGTGGCGGGCCAGCAGTACCGGGCTCTCGCTCTGGAACAGGGGCAGATCCGGGGTGAGCCGGTTTTGCGAATCCACGATGACCCGCAGTGGCTGGCGCAGGGTCTCTTTGGGATAGACCGCCTTGACCGAGGGAGGCAGCTCGTCCCAGCGCACGGTGAGGGAGGCGCCATCTGCCAGCACGGTCTCGGCGCTGGAGAGGACCGCATCGTGACGGGCCCGCAGTCGCTGCACGTCCCGGCGCGCCTCCGCAGAGGTGATCCACTGGCTCTCGCCACTCGCCATGGCGGTGCGACCATCCAGGCTCGCCCCCAGCTTGACCGTCACCAGCGGAAACGCGGTGCGCATCCGCTTGAAGAAACCGGGGTTGAGGGCCTCGGCTTCTGCGGCCAGCAGGCCGAAATCGGTCTTGATCCCCGCCTCGGAGAGCATCCGCAGGCCACGCCCGCCCACCTGGGGATTGGGATCCACCATGGCAGCCACCACCCGGGTCACCCCGGCCTTGATGAGCGCCTCGGCGCAGGGCGGCGTGCGACCATGATGGGAGCAGGGCTCCAGGGTCACATAGGCGGTGGCACCGCGGGCCTCTTCCCCTGCCGCGTGCAGAGCATAGACCTCGGCATGGGGCTCACCGGCCCGCTTGTGCCAGCCCTCCCCCACCACCACGCCGGCCTTCACCAGCACGGCGCCGACGCAGGGGTTGGGGGCCGTGGTGTAACGGCCGCGCCGGGCCAGTTCGAGGGCCCGGCTCATCCATTGGTAATCGTCTTGACTAAACATCCGGGCTCCTGTGTCCAGCAACCTGTCCCCCGTGGCACGGCCATCCGATGGGACAAGAAAATAGGGTGTACGCGCTTGCCGCACGCCTTCTCGGGCAGATCGGCCATGGCATCTGACGCCATGGCGACGGGCACACACATCGCAGGATGCGGCCGCACGCCCTCATACTTTTTCACCAGTGCAACGATGCGCTATCTGGATGTCTCACTGGTGTAACAACTGGCGCTGCCGCAACGGCAGCCCCTCTCTTATTCACATAGGGAGCGACAGGCCGACGTTACTTCTCCAGCTTGGCGATCTCTTCCCCGAATTCGCGAATGTCTTCAAAGCTGCGGTAGACGGAGGCAAAGCGGATGTAGGCCACCTTGTCCAGGCTCTTGAGCTCATCCATCACCAGATTGCCCACCAGCTGGGAGGCCACCTCCCGCTCACCGGTGGCCCGCAGGCGGGACTTGATGTGGTTGACCGCCTTCTCGATGGCCTCCATGCTCACCGGCCGCTTCTCCAGCGCCCGCAGAATGCCGGCACGCAGTTTGTCTTCGTTGAAGGGCTCGCGGGAGCCGTTGGACTTGATGACGCGGGGCATGACCAGTTCGGCCATTTCGAAGGTGGTAAAACGCTCGTGACAGAGCAGGCATTCGCGACGGCGGCGCACCTGATGGCCCTCGGCCACCAGACGGGAATCGATCACCTTGGTATCAACGGCACTACAGAAAGGGCAATGCATCTGACCTCCGGCGTGGATGAAAATGGGCGCGGGCCCCGGGGGCTGGCGCTAGGCCGGCCAGTGTAACACGGCCATCCAGAACCGGTAAAAGCCCATGAAAACAAGGGACAACCAGCCAGACCTTCGGGCAGGACTCAGTCGTCATAGGGCAACGCCTCGGGGTCGCAATCCTGGTAATCGGGGGCAGGATCCGCCGCGAACCGGCGAGCAGCCACATGGCTGTGACCCAGCATCAGCGCCTTGCCCACCCGGTGCATGCCATCCATCACCCGACCAGCGCTGTCCAGCAGGATGGGATAGGCGAGATCCGCCGCCATCATGAGCTGGCAATGCGCCACCACGCTGCGCACCGTGGGCGTGGCGTCGCCATGGCCGTACCAGTGGTCGCGGTCAAGCTCGGCAATCTCGCCGAGTGCCACCGCCTGCACCGGCAGGTTGCGGCTCAGCCGGATCAAGCGGCGCACATCCCAGGCCAGCAGCCCCTGTTCGCTGGCGCGAAAGTGGTACTGGGCGCGAACCGTCTGCCGCAGTGACGCCTCCAGCACGTCCTCTTCCATGTCATCGCACATGATCACCTCTGTCTCATCTTGCCAGACGCTGCAAAAAACAATGCCACCCGAGGGTGGCATTGGTCTTCAACCTGAAGGTCAGGCTGATTATGCGTAGACCGGGAAGCGGCGGCAGATGTCCAGCACCTTCTCGCGCACGGTCGCCAGCACTTCTTCGTTGTCGTGGCTGTCCAGCACGTCGCAGATCCAGTTGGCCAACTGGATGGACTCGGTTTCCTTGAAGCCGCGGCGGGTGATGGCCGGGGTGCCGATACGCACGCCGGAGGTCACGAACGGGGAACGCGGGTCGTTCGGTACGGAGTTCTTGTTGACGGTGATGTTGGCCTTGCCGAGGGCTGCGTCGGCATCTTTGCCGGTCAGCTCGCGACCGATCAGGTCAACCAGCATCAGATGGTTGTCGGTACCGCCGGAGACGATCTTGTAGCCGCGCTCGATAAAGGTCGCCGCCATGGCCTTGGCGTTCTTCACGACCTGGGCCTGGTAGGTCTTGAACTCGGGCTCCAGCGCTTCCTTGAAGGCCACAGCCTTGCCGGCGATGACGTGCATCAGCGGGCCGCCCTGACCACCCGGGAAGACGGCGGAGTTCAGCTTCTTGTACAGATCTTCGTCGTCGGCGGCGGAGAGGATCAGACCACCGCGCGGACCGGCCAGGGTCTTGTGGGTGGTGGAGGTGACCACGTGAGCATGGGGCACCGGGTTCGGGTAGACGCCGGCGGCAATCAGACCGGCCACGTGGGCCATGTCCACGAACAGGTAGGCACCGATCTTGTCGGCGATTTCGCGCATGCGGGCCCAGTCGACGATGCCGGAGTAGGCGGAGAAGCCGCCGATCATCATCTTCGGCTTGTGCTCAACGGCCAGGCGCTCCATCTCGTCGTAGTCGATCTTGCCGGACTCGTCGATGCCGTAGGGGATGATGTTGTACAGCTTGCCGGAGAAGTTGACGGGGGAGCCGTGGGTCAGGTGACCACCGTGGGCCAGGTTCATGCCGAGGACGGTGTCGCCCGGTTGCAGCAGGGCCATGTAGACGGCGCTGTTGGCCTGAGAGCCGGAGTGCGGCTGCACGTTGGCGTAGGTGGCACCGAACAGCTCTTTGGCGCGCTCGATGGCCAGGGTTTCAACCACATCCACATACTCGCAACCGCCGTAGTAACGCTTGGCCGGGTAGCCTTCGGCGTACTTGTTGGTCAACTGGGAGCCCTGGGCTTCCATGACGCGGGGGCTGGTGTAGTTCTCGGACGCAATCAGCTCGATGTGCTCTTCCTGACGACGGGTCTCGTCTGTGATGGCCTGCCACAGCTCTGGATCATAGCCGGCGATGGTCATGTCACGTTTCAACATCCGTTTATCTCCTGAAAATCGTTTGCGCGATAGGTGAAGTGGGCCCGCGCATTGTAACGTGAGCTGGATCAAAGAGACAGTCCAACCACCCAAAAAATTGTTTATAAAATGTAAAATACGTCGCAAATTTCGAATCCCGCCCCCTGGCTTCGCTCATCCCCCCGGCCTCCCCACACCAGCAATCCGGCTCCCGTCATCGTCCCCGCTTCCCGGGCAAGGTGATAGAAACCAGAGCCAGATCATGGATATAGCATTTACTAACAGATAACATCTTTAGGCCATGGGACATCTGCACGAGCGGGTGTCGCTTCCTGCCATCCCGGAACACAAGGGGAAACGCCATGATGGATCATCTGATGCTGTTCGTGATTGTCGCGGTCTTCGCTCTCTTCTACTGGGTCTACTACACCGGCAGCCGCAAGGGTGCCTGCACCGCCAACTGGGAGACACTTCCCACCCGGGAGCAGTACCTGGCGGCCCATCCCGGCGCCGCCGACGGGGATCTCATTTTCTGCATCCATTGCGGTCATCATCAGCAGCGGGAGGTCGGCCTGGTGCACCAGATGGATTACCGCCGCCAGCACATCTGCCCCCGTTGCAAGCAGGTGCTCTATCGCGTCGAGGAGTAGGTCGGCCTCCTCGTCGCCCACGGCGATCCCGCGATAGCGCCCCCCTCTCCTGGCGCTATCCGGCCAAAAGGCCCCATGAGTTTCCTTTATTTTTAAAGTCGTTAGAATCGGGGGCCATCAAGGCTCCCGATTGTCATCCACGGAGGAAAAATGCAGGAATTCATGGCGACCAGCGAACGCCGGGCCGAGCTTTACTGGTGGTTTTCCACCCTGTTTGCTGCCGAACTCAGTGATGCACAGATCGCTGAATACGACACCTATGACGTGCGCAGCTTCTTGAAGAGCCTCTCCACCCTCGATCCCATGCGCGAAGCCGTGGCCGAGCTCAACGACGCCATCGCCCGCCTGCTGGTGCGCCCCGAGCGCCAGACGGCCCTGGCCGCCGACTTTGCAGGCCTGTTCCTGAGCGCTCCCGGGCAGGGTGCCCTGCCCTACGAATCCCTCTACCGGGGCGAAGGCAAGCAGCTGATGCAGGCCCCCATGACCGAGATGCAGGCACGCCTCGATCGCCTCGGCATCAACGTCAGCGACAAATACAATGAGCCTGCCGATCATCTGGCCATCGAGCTGGATCTGATGGGCAGCCTCATCATCCGCGCCGCCGAGTCGACCACCGCCGACCAGCGCGAGGCGTGGCTTGGCGAGCAGGAGTCCCTGCTGCACGGTCACCTGCTGGGCTGGTTCGAGCGCTTCGAGCAGGCCTGCCGGGCCGCCGACACGTTTGGCTTCTACGGTGCCAGTGCCCGCCTGCTGGGGGTCTTCCTCAAGATGGACGCCAACTACCTCTCCCTGGTCAAACCGGCACCGTCCGCCGACTGAGCCCGGCATGAAGACAGCCCTGCTTCTTATCGCATGCTGGCTGCTGGCCCTGATCCCGCTGGATCAGGGTCTCACTCCCCTCGTGACTCTGCTGTTCAACCCGGACCGCGCGCTCTACGGCACCGCCCAGCTCACCGGCTTTGCCGGCATCCTGCTGACCCTCTACCTCGCCAATCTCGGGGTGGAAGTGGTGCTGCGTCGCCGCTTCCAGATAGCGGGCATGCTGGCCCTGCTCGCCGCCTGGACAGATTTCATCAACAGCAGCGGCACCGAGAGCCACTGGCTGGTGCTCTACACCATGGCGTTGCCGTTTCATCTGGTGGGCTGGCTGGTATTTGTTCGCGGGATCCAGGCGTTTGGCCGCCAGAAAGGCTGACAGCTCGTTGATTTCACACCCTTCTCACACTTTCTTTCTCTCCTGACACTTCCTGCCATACTGACACAGTCGTCCAAATGACAAAGCAATCAATTCAGGAGCCTCCATGGAAAAAGTGCTGCCCGAATCGGTTCCGACACGGCATTTGTCAGGCCCGCTCTCTCCCCACGAGTTGCAACAGCTGTTCGCCCAGGCGCCCGTCGGGATTGGAGTCTTCGATCACGAATTCAGGTGTCGCGACGTCAACGGACGCTTTGCCGAACTGACCGGCCTCGCGCGGGCAGAGCACCCGGGCAAGACGCTGTTCGACATTGTCCCTGCCCAGACTCCCCAGCTGCTCCCGCTGTTTCAGCAACTGCGGCAAGGTCCCCCCCGATGCACATTTGAGGTGGAAATGGTCGGTCTCTCCCGCGCGCCCTCCCCGGCACGCTGGCAAGTGAGCGTCAGCTCCGTACTGGATGAGGACGGCTCCTTCAGCGGCATCTTCCTCGTGATGAGGGAATCCGCGCAGACAGGCCCCCACCTCGACGCACCCGCGTCCCCCGGCCTGCAGGAGATGACCCACCGCCATGCACTGCGTCTCTATCAGGCCGAAGCCCGCTTGCAGCACCTCTCCTATTACGATCCCCTCACCGATCTCGGCAATCGCCATCTGCTGCAAGAGCGCCTCACCCTGGAGATAGAGACGGCCAGGGTGAACCACCACGTCCTGGCGCTGCTGTTCATCGATCTCGACGGCTTCAAGCTCATCAACGACAACCTGGGGCACAGTGCCGGCGATCTGCTGCTCAAGCTGTCGGCAGACCGCATTCGCCACTGTCTGCGCCCCGGAGACATCGCCATCCGGCTGGGGGCAGACGAATTTCTGGTGTTGCTGCCCGCCATCAGGGAGACCCAGGATCTGCTGGGTCTCATCGAGGGGTTGCAACGCAGGCTGCACGATCCCGCCGACATCGGCCAGGAGCGGGTGAGGCTCTCCGCCAGCATCGGCGTCTCCCTCTATCCGGAGCATGGCCAGACCCCGGACAGCCTCATCAGCGCGGCGGACAACGCCATGCATGAAGCCAAGCGCCGTGGCCGCAACGGCTATCTGTTCCACTCCCCCGACATGACGGCACAGACCAGGGAGCGGATGCTGCTGGAGCAGGGACTGCTCAAGGCCATTGAGCAGCAACAGTTCCGCCTACTCTACCAACCCATGACGGATCTGGCGGATGGTCATCTCAGCGGCCTGGAGGCCCTGATCCGCTGGCAGCATCCCAGCCTTGGCATGATATCCCCGGACCGTTTCATTCCGGTGGCAGAGGAGTGCGGTCTCATCGAACCGCTGGGCGAATGGGTTATGCGCACCGCCTGCCGGCAAGGACAGCAGTGGCTGGCCGAAGGGCTCGCCGTGCCCAGACTCTCGGTCAATGTGTCGGTCAGGGAGATGCGCTCCCACGACTACGTGGAGCGGGTGACAGCCATTCTGGCCGAGACCGGTTTTCCTGCCGAGCGGCTGGAGGTCGAGGTGACCGAGAGCATCATCCAGAGCGTGGATCACAGTCTGCGGCTCTTCACCCGTCTCAAGGCCCTGGGGGTGCAGATCGCCATCGACGACTTCGGCACCGGTTTCTCCTCCCTGAGCCTGCTCAGGAGCCTGCCCATCGATCGCATCAAGATAGACAGGGCCTTCGTCCAGGCGTTGCCCGACGACAAGCACAGCCGCGAGCTGTGCCGTACCATAGTCCAGCTGGCCAGCTCCCTCGGCATGGCCGTCACGGCGGAAGGGATAGAAACCCAGCCCCAGCGCCAGTTCCTGCAATCCCTGCATTGCGAGGAGGGACAGGGCTACCTGTTCAGCCATCCTCTGCCAGAACCCCACCTGCCTTCCCTGCTCCCCGTCCGCCATTGAGCCTTGGCCGCGCCACCACGAAAGCAAAGAAGGGAGCCCATGGCTCCCTTCTTTGCCCTCAACGTGTCCTCTCACCTGCTATCTTCGTCGCTATCCAAAAGTCTAATTGCCCTCGGGAACCAAAGGTATAAGTTGTTACTCAATCATTAAGAAAATGTATTCACAGGAGTGAGAGATGAGCGAGAGCAAGGTCTACCCGGTCAAGGCCCACATCGGCAACGGCGCCCTGCTGGACAAGGAAGGTTATGAAGCCATGTATCAGGCGTCGGTGCAGGATCCGGACGCCTTCTGGGGGGAGCAGGGCAAGATCCTCGACTGGATGACCCCCTACACCCGCGTCAAGAACACCTCCTACGATCCGGGCCACGTCTCCATCAAGTGGTTTGAGGATGGTCTGCTCAACGTCTCGGCCAACTGCCTGGATCGCCATCTGAGCGAGCGCGGCGACAAGGTCGCCATCATCTGGGAAGGGGACAACCCGGCCGAAGATCGCAAGATCACCTATCGCGAACTGCACGCCGAAGTATGCAAGTTTGCCAACGTGCTCAAAGCCCAGGGGGTCAAGCGTGGCCACATGGTCTGCCTTTATATGCCCATGGTGCCGGAGGCGGCCATCGCCATGCTGGCCTGTACCCGCATCGGGGCCGTGCACAGCATCGTCTTCGGCGGCTTCTCGCCGGAGGCGCTCTCGGGCCGCATCATCGACTCCGGCGCCTCCGTCGTCATCACCGCCGATGAGGGGTTGCGAGGCGGTCGCCCCATCCCCCTCAAGAAGAACGTGGATGAGGCCCTTACCCACCCGGATACCAAGGTCAGCAAGGTGATCGTCCTCAAGCGCACCGGTGGCAACGTGGCCTGGCACGAGCACAGAGACATCTGGTGGCATGATGCGGTCAACGCCGCCAGCCCGGATTGTCCACCCGAAGCCATGGGCGCCGAAGATCCCCTGTTCGTGCTCTACACCTCCGGCTCCACCGGCAAACCCAAGGGTGTGCTGCACACCACGGGCGGCTATCTGGTCTATGCCGCCCTCACCTTCAAATACGTGTTCGATTACCACGAAGAGGACATATACTGGTGTACCGCCGACGTGGGCTGGGTCACCGGTCACTCCTATCTGGTCTACGGGCCACTGGCCAACGGCGCCACCACCGTCATGTTCGAAGGGGTGCCCAATTACCCGGCCACCAACCGCATGAGTCAGGTGGTGGACAAACACCAGGTCACCATCCTCTATACCGCCCCCACCGCCATTCGCGCACTGATGGCCAAGGGCAAGGAGGCTGTCGAAGGCACTTCCCGCACCAGCCTGCGCATCATGGGGTCGGTGGGTGAACCCATCAACCCGGAAGCCTGGGAGTGGTACTACCGCACCATCGGCGACGAGCGCTGCCCCATCGTCGACACCTGGTGGCAGACCGAGACCGGCGGCATCCTCATCACTCCGCTGCCCGGCGTCACCGCGCTCAAGCCCGGCTCGGCCACTCGTCCCTTCTTCGGAGTACAGCCTGCTCTGGTGGACAACCTGGGTGAGCCGCTGGAAGGCGCCACCGAGGGCAACCTGGTGATCACCGACTCCTGGCCCGGCCAGATGCGTACCGTGTTCGGCGATCACGAGCGCTTCGAGCAGACCTACTTCTCCACCTTCCCGGGTCGCTACTTCACCGGCGACGGTGCCCGTCGCGACGAGGACGGCTACTACTGGATCACCGGCCGGGTGGATGATGTACTCAACGTCTCCGGCCACCGCATGGGCACCGCCGAAATCGAGTCCGCTCTGGTGGCCCATCCGAAGATCGCCGAAGCGGCGGTGGTGGGTGTTCCCCACGAGATCAAGGGACAGGGCATCTACGCCTATGTCACCCTGATCGCCGGGGAAGAGCCGAGCCGCGAGCTGCACAAGGAAGTGAAGGAGTGGGTGCGCAAGGAGATTGGCGCCATCGCGACCCCGGACGTGATCCACTGGGCCGAAGGGCTGCCCAAGACCCGATCCGGCAAGATCATGCGGCGTATCTTGCGCAAGATCGCCACCGGCGAAACCGACAGCCTGGGGGATATCTCCACCCTGGCGGATCCGGGGGTCGTGGACAAGCTGATCCGCGAGAAGTCGGAAGCGGCGTGAGTCTCTTCCCCACGTCAACAGAGCCGGCCACGTGCCGGCTTTGTTGTCTTCGGGATCCGGACAGGGCAGAGTTCGGTGGCAGGCAGGGCTTGCGGGCAAATCAGGCCAATAAATAGCCAGATGTAGAGATTAGACCAGTAAAATGCTGCTAATTTTCACGAAATCAATATAATTGCGAAATCTGTGTGTCAGGGCACACCGATTTGTGCAAAAATTGGCTAGATTTTTGGTAGTCCAAAGATAGCTGATAGATAGCAGCATAATCATCGAGGATGTACTCAATATGTCGCAACATCACCGAATCCTCCTGCTTAACGGCCCCAATCTGAATCTGCTGGGCAAGCGGGAACCGGGAATCTACGGCAGCAAGACGCTCGATGAGATCGTCGCCGATCTGACGCGCAGCGCCAGCGAACTCGGTGTCACCCTGGAACATCTGCAATCCAATGCCGAACACGAGCTGATCGGCCGCATCCATCAGGCCATGGGCCAGGTGGATTTCATCATCATCAATCCCGCCGCCTTCACCCATACCAGCGTTGCCCTGCGCGATGCCCTGCTGGGTGTGGCCATCCCCTTTATCGAGGTTCACCTGTCAAACGTTCATGCCAGGGAGCCCTTCCGTCATCATTCCTATCTGTCTGATGTCGCCAAGGGGGTGATCTGCGGGTTGGGTGCCGATGGTTACCAATTCGCTTTAACCGCGGCCGTGCATCAGTTGCGCGCGGCTTGATAATCACTGATCAGATAAAGAAGAAAGAGAATGCTAATGGATATCCGCAAAATCAAGAAGCTGATTGAACTGGTTGAAGAGTCCGGCATCGCCGAGCTGGAAATCTCCGAAGGGGAAGAGTCCGTTCGCATCAGCCGTAATTTCTCCGGCCAGGTTAGCGTTGCCCCGCAGATGATCATGCCCCAGGCCGCAGCTCAGGTTGCCGCACCGGTTGCCGCTGCTCCGGCAGCAGCCGCTGCGCCTGCTGCCGATGCCGCCCCGAGCGGTCATCTGATGCGCTCCCCCATGGTGGGCTCCTTCTACCGCTCCTCCAGCCCGGAAGCCAAGCCGTTCGTGGAAGTCGGTCAGCACGTCAATGTCGGCGACACCCTGTGCATCGTCGAAGCCATGAAAATGATGAACCAAATCGAGTCTGACAAGGCCGGCGTGATCAAAGCGATCCTGGTTGAAAATGGTCAGGCCGTCGAGTTTGACGAGCCGCTGTTCATCATCGAATAAGGGAAAATGCCACCCATGTTGGACAAAGTAGTCATCGCCAACCGCGGTGAAATTGCCCTGCGGATCCTGCGCGCCTGCAAAGAGCTCGGGATCAAGACAGTGGCCGTTCACTCCACTGCCGATCGGGAGCTCAAGCATGTGCTCCTGGCGGACGAAACCATCTGCATCGGCAAACCTGCCAGCGGTGAGTCCTACCTCAATGTGCCGGCCATCATCGCCGCCGCCGAGGTGACCGGTGCCGTCGCCATCCACCCGGGCTACGGCTTCCTCTCCGAGAATGCCGACTTCGCCGAAGTGGTCGAGAAATCCGGCTTCATCTTCATCGGCCCGCGCGCCGAGACCATTCGCCTGATGGGTGACAAGGTCTCTGCCATCGAGGCGATGAAGAAGGCGGGCGTGCCCTGCGTACCCGGCTCCGACGGCCCGGTGGACAACGATGCCAAGCGCAACGCCGCCATCGCCAAGCGGATCGGGTATCCGGTGATCATCAAGGCCGCCGGTGGCGGTGGTGGTCGCGGCATGCGCGTGGTGCGCAACGAGGCCGAACTGGCCTCCGCCATCGCGCTGACCAAATCCGAAGCGGGCCAGTTCTTCAAGAACGACATGGTCTACATGGAGAAGTACCTGGAGAACCCGCGCCACATCGAGATCCAGGTGCTGGCTGACGGTCAGGGTACCGCCCTCTATCTGGGTGAGCGGGACTGCTCCATGCAGCGCCGTCACCAGAAGGTCGTGGAAGAGGCGCCGGCCCCCGGCATCACCGACGAGATGCGCAAGTTCATCGGTGAGCGCTGTGTGCGCGCCTGTCTCGAGATCGGCTACCGCGGTGCGGGTACCTTCGAGTTCCTGTACGAGAACGGCGAGTTCTATTTCATCGAGATGAACACCCGTATCCAGGTGGAGCATCCGGTCACCGAGATGGTCACCGGCGTCGACCTCATCAAGGAGCAGCTGCGCATTGCCGCCGGTCAGCCCCTGTCGATCACCCAGCAGGACATCCGCATCCGTGGCCACGCCATCGAGTGCCGGATCAATGCCGAAGATCCGGCCACCTTCCTGCCCTCTCCCGGTCTCATCCAGCGCTTCCACGCGCCGGGCGGCCTGGGCGTGCGCTGGGAATCCCACATCTATGCGGGTTACAAGGTCCCCCCCTACTACGACTCCATGATCGGCAAGCTGATCTGCTACGGGGAGAACCGCGACGTGGCCATCGCCCGCATGCGTCACTCCCTCGACGAGCTGGTGGTGGAAGGGATCAAGACCAACATCGCCCTGCAAAAAGAGATCATGAAGGACGAAAACTTCCAGCACGGTGGCACCAACATCCACTACCTGCACAAGAAGTTGGGTCTGTAATGGCTTGAGGCCCGACCCATTGAGCACGGTGGCAGCACAGAACAGCCACCACCTGCACAAGAAGTCGGGTCTGTAATGGCTTGAGGCCCGACCCATTGAGCACGGTGGCAGCACAGAACAGCCACCACCTGCACAAGAAGTCGGGTCTGCAAAGACCCCTTTCATCGGGATATTGCGCGATCCACCCGGATCGCCAACGTAAAAAAGGGCCATGGCGACATGGCCCTTTTTTGTTATTCTTGCGCCCCGCTCACTCGTCGGAGGCCACAGTGAACCGTTTCGCACTCGCCCGTCGGGAAGCAGCCTTCTGCCTGCTGCTGACCCTGCTCTACTTTGTCGCCTGGTATGGCTCGGCTTATTTCATCCCCGAGGATCTCGAGCTGTGGGACCTGCCTCTCTGGTTCCTGCTCAGTTGCATCCTGATGCCCCTGCTGTTCATCGGCCTCTGCGCCCTCATGGTGGATCGCCTGTTCGTCGATATTCCCCTGGATAGCGAGGTACCACCCCATGAATCTTGAGCTGATGCTGCCGCTCTGCATCTACCTGGTGCTGGTACTGGGGGTCGGTTTCTGGGCCAGTCGCCACCGGACCGGCGGCAACTTCATGCAGGAGTACTTCATCGGCAACCGCAGCATGGGGGGGCTGGTGCTCGCCATGACCCTGGTGGCCACTTATACCTCTGCATCGTCCTTCATCGGCGGGCCGGGTGCCGCCTACAAGGTCGGCCTCGGCTGGGTGCTACTGGCGATGATCCAGCTGCCCACCGTCTGGCTCACCCTGGGGGTGCTTGGCAAGAAGTTCGCCATCATCGCCCGCCGGGTCAACGCGGTGACCATCAACGACATGCTGTGGGCCCGCTACCAGAGCAGGGCGGTGGTCGTGCTGGGTTCGGTCACCATCATCCTCGCCTTCATCGCCACCATGGTGGTGCAGTTCATCGGCGGCGCCCGCCTGCTGGAAACGGCGACCGGCCTCAGCTATCAGCAGGGGCTCTTCCTGTTTGCCAGTTGCGTGCTGCTCTACACGGTGATCGGCGGCTTTCGCGCCGTGGTGATGACGGATGCCCTGCAGGGCATTGTGATGCTCATCGGCACTGGCGCCCTGCTGGCGGGCATCCTCATCGCCGGTGACGGGTTGCCGAATCTTGTCCACCAGCTCAAGGAGATAGATCCCAAGCTGGTGAGCCCCCAGGGGGCCGGCGACATGCTGACCCAGCCCTTCATGCTGAGCTTCTGGGTGCTGGTCTGCATCGGGGTGGTGGGCTTGCCCCACTCGGCGCTGCGCTGCTTTGGCTACCGGGACAGCAAGGCGCTGCACCGGGGCATCCTCATCGGCACCATCGTCTGCGCCCTGCTGATGTTCGGCATGCACCTGGCCGGGGCACTGGGCCGCGCCATCCTGCCCGGCATGGACAGCCCGGACAAGATCATGCCCTCCCTGATGATGGAGGTGCTCCCCCCCTGGCTGGCGGGGGTCTTCCTGGCCGCCCCCATGGCGGCCATCATGTCCACCATCGACTCCCAGCTGATCCAGGCCTCCGCCACCCTGGTGAAAGATCTCTACCTCAATTACCTCAACCCCAGGCAGGAGAAGCTGGAGGTCCGGGTGCCGCGCCTCTCCCTGCTCTGCACCCTGATCCTGGGTACCCTGGTGCTGCTGGCGGCGCTCCAGCCCCCCGAGATGATCATCTGGCTCAACCTGCTCGCCTTCGGCGGCCTGCAGGCGGTCTTCCTCTGGCCCCTGGTGCTCGGCCTCTACTGGTCCAGGGCCAACGGCCCGGGAGCCCTGGCCAGCATGGTCTGCGGCATCCTCTGTTACGGTACCTTGAGCCAGTGGGGGATCAAGGTGGCCGGTCTGCACGCCATCGTCCCGAGCCTGGCCCTCGGCCTGGCGGCCTTTGTCCTGGTCAGCCTGCTCACTCCTGCCCCGGATCAGCGTGTCCGTCGATTGTTTGATCAAAATTAAGAAAAGGATCAATAAAGGAAGGCTCGCCTATTCCCAAATGGGGGCTCACGGGTAAAATGTGCGCCACGTCACAAATACCGTGCCCCCATGCCAGTCCAGAACGCCAGAAAGATCCTGACCCAGTCCCTGCAGCGCCTCGGCTATGCCCTGTTGCTGCCCGTCTCCATTCTGCCCCTGGCCGCCCTGCTCCACCGGCTCGGCCAACCGGACGTGCTGGATCTCGCCGTGCTCTCCCTCGCCGGTCGCGCCCTCTTCAGCCAGATGCCGCTCATCTATGCGGTGGCCATCGCCTTCGGGTTGAGTCGCCAGGGGCAAGGAGCCCAGGCGCTCGCCGGTGCGGTCAACTTCCTGCTGCTGAGCTCGGCGCTGGGCACCCTGGTGCCCGGGCTGCATGCGGACATGATCTGCGGCCTGCTGGCCGGGCTCGTCACCGCCATGGTCTGCTCCCGGGCCCGCGCTCTGCGGCTGCCGGGCTGGTTGCGCCCCCTGCAGGAAGATCTGCCGGGCATGTTGCTCTCGGCGCTGGCCTGCCTGCTGCTGGTGCTTCCCCTCTCCATCCTCTGGCCGCTGCTGGAACAGGGGCTAACCCTCCTCGCCTCCGATCTGCTCACCACGCCATTTGGCGCCTTCTGCTACGGCGTGCTGAACCGGCTGCTGATCCCCCTCGGCCTGCACCAGGTGCTGGGCAGCCTCATCGGGCTCGGGGAGAGCAACCTGCAAGCCCTCTCGACCGCCCAGCCGCTGCATGAAGGCTATGTGGCCGGGCTCTATCCGGTCATCATGTTCGGCCTGCCCGGCGCCTGTTTTGCCATCTGGATCCATCGCCAGCGGATGCAGCAACTGCCCCAGGGAGGGCTGCTGCTCACCCTGGCGCTCACCTCGGCACTAGTGGGCATCACGGAGCCCATCGAGTTCCTGTTTGCCTTCACCGCTCCCTGGCTGTTTCTCGCCCATGCCCTGCTGACCGGGCTGTCGCTGGCCATCTGCAGCGGGCTCGACATCCAGGTGGGCAGCTACTTTTCTGCCGGATTGCTGGATCTGGTGCTGAGCTACCACGCCGGTCTGCACAGCTTCTGGCTCATCCCCCTGGGCATCCTCTTCTTCGTCGTCTATGCCCTGCTCTTCTCCCGGCTGCTGGAACACGCCCCCCTCAGTCTGCCCGGCAAGTCCATCGCCGAGGATCTCTCCCGGCTCGCGACCGTGGCCCCCACCGATCCCCAGATGCTGGCTATCCAGTACCTCAAGATGCTGGGGGGCATGGACAACCTGCAGGCCATGAGCGTCTGCCTGACCCGCCTCAGCCTGCGGGTTCGCGACATGGCGCTGGTGGATCAATCCTGCCTGGCCAGACTGGGTTGCCTCTCCTGGATCGTGCTGAACGAACATCAGCTGGTGCTGGTACTCGGCCCCCATGCCGGCCTCATCGAAGGGCAGATCCGCATGCTGGCGGAACGCCAGTCGGTCCCGCTCGGTCTCGAACCGGCTCAGGCTCCCCTTGGCCAGCACCAGTGATCAGGCAAAGGGAAGACGTTCGGCCACGAAGTCCATCAGGCTGCGAAGGGCGGGGGCCAGGTGTTCCCGGCTCGGGTAGATGAGATAGAAGGGGTTCACCGGAACCAGGAGATCCGGCAGCACCTTGAGCAGTCGCCCCGCCGCCAGATCGTCGCCGCAGACATGGGCTGGCAGCAGGGCAATCCCCCCGTCATGGAGTGCCAGCTCCCGCAGCGCCAGCAGGCTGTTGCTCTGGCAGGCCCCGCGAGGGCGCCAGCCCCCCTCCTGCAATGGCCACACCGGCAAGGAGCCATGTACCAGGCAGGCGTGTCCGGCCAGCTCCGAGAGCTGGAGCGGCGTCCCGTTGGCCGCCAGGTAACCGGGAGATGCCACCAGATGGCGCGCCACCTGGCCGATGCGCCGGCAGATGAGGCTGGAATCTTTCAGCGGCGCTGCCCGCAGCGCCAGATCGTAACCTTCCCCCACCAGATCCAGCTGTTCATCGCAAAGGGTCAGCTCCAGCACCACCTCGGGGTAGAGGGCGCGAAATTCGGCCAGTATCCGACCAAGCAGCAAGGTTCCCGTGGCTTCGGGAGCAGTGATCCGCACCCGCCCTCCAGGAGCCGCGCGCAACCGCGCCATCGCCAGATTGGCACTGCGTGCCAGTGCCAGCAGCTCCTGACAATGGGTCACATAGACCTCCCCCTGGGGCGTCAGGCTGAGCCTGCGGGTGGTGCGTTGCAGCAACCTCACCCCGAGCCGGGATTCAAGGCGCGAGATCTTCTGGCTCACCGAGGACTTGGGCATGCCGAGCACCTCGGCCGCCCCGGTGAAGCTCCCCTGCTCCACCACGGTGGCGAACAGCCCCATCAACTCCAGTTCGATATTGTTCATATATTCAAACAGTCTTTACCAATTACCCATCTTAATCTTGATAATCATCCAGACTAGAGTGAGTGGCAATCCCGAACACTGCTATTTGAAAGGAAAAGCTATGAAAGCCATCGCCCTGACTCACTATCTGCCAAGCAACCACCCCCACTGCTTCATCGAGAGCGATCTGCCCGATCCGACACCGGGCCCGCGGGATCTGCTGGTACGGGTCAACGCCACCTCCATCAATCCGGTCGACACCAAGGTACGCGCCCCCAAGGACAAGGTCGAAAGCAGCCCCCGCGTGCTGGGCTGGGACGCCGTGGGCGAGGTGATCGCCGTCGGTAGCGACGTCACCCTGTTCAAGGCCGGTGACAGGGTCTGGTATGCCGGCGACATCAGCCGCCCGGGCAGCAACAGCGCCCTGCAACTGGTGGACGAGCGCATTGCCGCCATCGCCCCAGTCACCCTGACCGATCTGGAAGCCGCCGCCCTGCCGCTCACCGCCATCACCGCCTGGGAAACCCTGTTCGAGCGCATGAGCCTTACCCGCGAAAGCACCGGGCGACTGCTGATCATCGGGGGCGCCGGCGGAGTCGGTTCCATCGCCATCCAGCTCGCCCGCCAGCTCACCGGCATGGAGGTGATCGCCACCGCATCGCGCCCCGAAACACGGGAGTGGTGCCTGGACATGGGGGCCCACCAGGTGGTGAGCCATCACCATCTGCAGGCGGAGCTCAAGGCTCTCGGCATCAGCGAGGTGGATGCCATCTTCTGCACCAACGCCACCGAGCAGCACTGGAACACCATGGCCAGCCTCATCCGTCCGTTTGGTCACATCTGCACCATCGCCGAGTCCAGTGACCCCTGGGATCTGGGTCTGCTCAAACCCAAGAGCGTCACCTTCAGCCAGGAGTTCATGTTTACCCGCTCCCTGTTCCAGACCCCGGACATGATAGAACAGCACAACCTGCTCAGCCGGGTCGCGGCCCTGATCGATGAAGGAGTGCTCAAGACCACCCTCAGCAAGGTGGTGCCCGAACTGACGCCCCTCACCCTGGCCCGGGCTCATGCCGAGCTGGAAGCGGGTCGCATGGTGGGCAAGCTGGTGATCGACATGAGCGGCTTCCATCGCTAAGGCACAGCCCAAGCGGGCCTTACCGTCCAGCCTATTCCCTTGTAGGTAAATAAATGCACCATCATGGGGTGAAATCACCAGTGACAAGCCCCAAGAGTGCACAGCCCCGCAGGTGACCTTTGTCCCTGACGGGGCATCTCCCCCGAAAAAACCATAAAAAAGAGGCCATCCCGTCGGGATGGCCCTAAAAACCTGAACGTTGGGGTAACAATCACACACATATCCTTATGCAGGACATCTGTAACTTTGCAGATAGCGTGCCAATCTCTGCTTTTCCCTCCCAATTGACCGCTTTTCATCGCACCGGCATAAAAAAAGCCACCCGAAGGTGGCTGAAAAAAGATGACGGAACTTCATAGAGCAAAGCATTCAGCGGGAACAAGTTGCTTCCCGTCACCCATGAAGGAATACATTAACCGTGCCAACTTGGCAGAGTTACCTCCCTTCCCCATGAGGCCATGGTCAAACCACGACAGCACGGGTCCATGATGATAGAATCCCGCGGTTTCACATTTATGAAGAGCCGACGCCATGCCCTGGATACAAATTCGAATCAACGCCACTGCCAAGACCGCAGACAAGGTGAGCAACATGCTGCTGGGGCGTGGGGCCCAGGCGGTGACCTTTATGGATGCCAAGGATGTGCCCGTCTATGAGCCCATGCCCGGTGAAACCCCGCTCTGGGGCGAGACCGAAGTGATGGGGCTGTTCGACGCCGAAACCGATCCGGCTCCCACCATCGCCTTCTTCCAGCAGATCTTCGGTGAAGACGTGGGCTACAAGGTCGAGCAACTGGAAGACAAGGACTGGGTGCGCGAATGGATGGATCACTTCCACCCCATGCAGTTCGGCGAGCGGCTCTGGATCTGCCCGAGCTGGCGCGACGTGCCGAACCCCGATGCGGTCAACGTCATGCTGGACCCGGGCCTGGCCTTCGGCACCGGTACCCACCCCACCACGGCTCTCTGCCTGCAGTGGCTGGACGGGCTGGATCTGGCCGGCAAAACCGTGGTCGACTTTGGTTGCGGCTCAGGCATCCTCGGCATCGCCGCCCTGAAACTGGGGGCCGCCCGGGTCATCGGCATCGACATCGATCCTCAGGCCATCCAGGCCAGCCGTGACAACGCCGAGCGAAATGGCGTTGCCGACCAGATCGAACTCTACCTGCCGGCGGATCAGCCGCAAGACGTCGAAGCGGACGTGGTGGTCGCCAACATCCTGGCCGGCCCGCTGCGGGAGCTGGCGCCGCTGATCGCCGGTCACGGCAAAGCGGGCAGCCTGATGGCCCTCTCCGGCGTGCTGGAAAGCCAGGCGCCGGAGCTGGAGACCATCTACGGCCAGTGGTTCGAGATGGACCCGACTGCGGTGAAGGAAGAGTGGTGCCGCCTCTCCGGTCGCAAACTCAGCTGATAAACAACAAGCCACGGCAGTTGCCAACCCATCAGCCGCACACTCGGCTGATAAGCAACAGGCCACGGCGGCTGCCAACCCATCGACCGCAAACTCGGCTGATAAACAACAAGTCACGGCAGTTGCCAACCCATTGGCCGCACACTCGACTTACAAGCAACAGGCCATGGCGGCAACACTTAGGCCGCAGAACGACAAGGGCACCCCAGGGTGCCCTTGTCGTTTCCGGACGCCCGTTCTCCTTCTGCCCACTCTGGGGAGAGCCTCACGCTTCTCTGCCCCCCGATGGCTTATCCTCTCTTCCTCCACCCCATCGAGGCCCAGCCATGACCGAATACGAGAAGATGATCACCAGCCAGCCCTACAACTGCATGGCACCAGAGCTGGATCTGTTGCGCCGGGAGACGGCTCGCCTGTACCGCCGCTTCAATCGCAGCGACGAGGAGGATGAACAGCTGGCGCTGCTGCAGCAGATCGTCGGCGAGCTGGCCCAGGGTGCCTTCATCTGCCCGCCCCTCTACTGCACCTATGGCCGCCACATCCACCTTGGCAAGGGCAGCTACATCAACATGGGGGCCACCCTGCTGGACAATGCCCCCATTCGCATCGGCGCCGAGGTGATGATTGGGCCGAACGTGCAGATCTACACCGCCGCCCATGCGCTGGACGCCGATGAGCGCATTCAGGGGGTTGAGACGGCACTGCCGGTCACCATCGAAGACAGGGTCTGGATAGGCGGCGGCGCCATCCTGCTGCCCGGCGTCACCATAGGGCGGGAAGCCGTCGTAGGCGCGGGCTCGGTCGTGACAAGAGATGTACCGGCCGGTGCCAGGGTGGCAGGCAACCCGGCACGGCTGCTGCCAGTCAAAAGTTGAGCGGAAGGCCCGAGGCTCGCTCAGGCGCTTTCCAGCAAGCGGTCGATGCAGTGCACCACCTGCATGCTGGCGTTTTCCATGGTCTTGAGCTGCTCGACCATGCTTTTGATATCCCCCTGCTCGCGCGCGTGCAGGGCGGCCTTGCCGCTCTCGTGGACCCGTTTGTGGGGCCCGTCCAGTTCACGAAAGCCCGGCTTGTGGGCGAAGAGCTCCGCACCCTGCCCCTCGAAATACCATTTGCCCAGCCTGCACTGAGCGTGGTCGCTCACCGGCTCGTGAAAATGCTGCTGATCGATGAGCCGATAGATGGTGTTCTTCCAGACGGCGTGATCCAGCTTGGTGGTATTGAGGAAGGAGGTGGAGGCCGCACTGTGTATCACCTGCTGCATCCGGCCTGATTGTGCCAGCACCTGGGTCACCACCACATCGATCTGGGAGGAGGAGGTCGCCACCTCGGCGGCACTGGCCTGGTTGTCATCGATGATGGACTTGATCTCCTGCGCCTGTGCCACTATCTGTCTGACCAGCACCTCGATCTGGCTGCTGGCTTCATGGGCCTTGCTCGCCAGCTGACGTACCTCATCGGCGACCACGGCGAATCCACGGCCAGCCTCACCGGCCCTGGCCGCCTCGATGGCCGCATTGAGTGCCAGCAGGTTGGTCTGATCCGAAATGCCCTGGATGGCGGTCACGAACTGATTGATGGCGGATGTGCTGGCATCGAGCTGATGGACGGCAGCGAGGCTGCGAGCCGCCTCATCCGTGATGGCATGGGCGCGATCGGAGAGACGGGTGATGGCGCCCCGGGTCTGGGCAAAGAGCTGATCCAGCTCGCAGAGCGCGCCCTTTTCCGCCATCAGGTGCTCGGCACTGCCAGCCAGCGCTTCCCGCACGCTCTGCAGCATCTCACCTCCCTGGTTCTGGCAAGAGATCACCTGATTGAAGAGATCGCCACGTTCCCGGCTGGTTCGCTGCATGTGCTCGTATTCACCGATGGTGGCACGCAATTCGGCCAGCTCGCTCTGGTGCTGCTGCTCTTTGAGAAGCATCGCCTCCCTGAGCTGTTGATTCTCTTTTTCAAGCTTGCGGTTGAACCACATATGGCCTCCGGATGGCAAAGGTGCGGACAGTCGACGTCAAAGGGAAGCCTCTGACTCTCTTGTCTCTGCCGATGCTGGCGGATCCCGGGCCGGATTTCACCTGCAAATGCAGGATATTTGACCCTGATCCTGATTCCAATCGAGGCCACATCAATGGCTGTGCAAAAGATCGCCACAAAGAGGCCGGGTGAGGTAGAGAAGAGGCTGAGGAGAAAGAACGCTGACGTGCCAGCCCTACAAAAAATGAAGCCCAATGTCATCAAGACGTTGGGCTCTAAAAAGGTGCTACGGAATTGCGACTCTCATCGCAGAAAATTAGAAGGGGTCACCTTCTAAACTGGCAGTGGGATAATAACGTGGCGCAAACGTTTTACATAGCGTAATAAACCAGGAGTGAGAAGAATCTCTCACAATTCAAAAAATGTCCGGCCAACCCCCTTCTACCCTCTTGGCAAGTGCGCATTTATCAGTACAGCCTGACGGCTTTGTCAGAAAACAAAAAAGCCCTGAATAATCAGGGCTTTTGGCGTTATGCGCTTCAGAAGCTGCGCACGAAGTCCTGGATGGGCAACTCGCGCAGCTTGCGGGCCTCCAGCATGGGGGTGCCAAGGTAGAGGAAGCCCACCAGTTGATCCTCCGGTGCCAGCCCCAGTGCACCATGGATCTGCTCGTCGAAGATGAACCAGCCGGAACGCCAGATGCCGTTGAAGCCCTGGGCCTGGGCCGCCATCTGCATCGCCATCAGGGCGCAACCGGCAGAGAGCTCCTGCTCCAGTTTCGGTACCTTGGGGTGCGCCTGATAACGGGTCGCCACCGCGATCACCAGGGGAGCACGCAGTGGCGCGGCGCGGCACTTCTCGACACTGTCCGCATCCTCGCCACGGGCATGGGCGGCATCGGCCAGCAATGTCCCCAGGCGCTCACGCCCCTCCCCTTCGAACAGGATGAACTGCCAGGGGGTCAGAGTGCCGTGATCCGGCGCCCGCAGCCCGGCCTTGAGGATATTGTCGAGCACTTCGCCACTCGGGGCAGGCTCGGCCAGACGACCACAGGAGTGGCGATTGAGTAACAGATGGAGGGCATCCATGGGGCAGTTCCTTGTCAAAGGCGATGATGGCGCTACCTTAGCACAGCACTGGATGAAGAAAACCCCTGGGGTTCAGGGGTTTGTCAGGATACGAAAGGGTCGGGAGGCTAGATGACGGCAGCCAGCTCCGCCCCTTGCCGGATGGCGCGTTTGGCATCCAGCTCGGCGGCCACGTCGGCACCGCCGATGATGTGCACCGGCTTGCCAGCAGCCTGCAGACCAGCCTGCAACTCCTTGAGGGGTTCCTGTCCGGCACAGATGATCACCTGATCCACCGGCAGGCACTGCTGCTGGTCGCCCACCTGGATGTGAAGCCCGGCATCGTCGATACGCAGGTACTGGACGCCGGAGAGCATCTGCACCTTGCGATTCTTGAGCACGGTGCGATGGATCCAGCCGGTGGTCTTGCCAAGGCCGTCGCCCACCTTGCTCTCCTTGCGCTGGAGCAACCAGATCTGGCGCTCGGGGGCATCGATCTCGGGGGTAGTCAGGCCGCCGCGCTCACCCAGTTGCTTGTCGATACCCCACTCCTTGAGCCAGTGATCGCGATGGCTTTCAGCATCCGGCGATCCTCTCTTTTCCACCAGGTATTCGGCCACATCGAAGCCGATACCGCCGGCGCCGATCACCGCCACCTTCTCGCCCACCGGCTTGTGATCACGTAAGACATCGAGGTAGCTCAACACCTTGGGGTGCTCGATACCCGGAATATTGGGGGTGCGCGGGCGGATGCCGGTGGCGAGGATCACCTCGTCAAAACCGCCGCCCAAGAGGCTCTCGGCACTCTGGCGCTGGCCCAGATAGAGCTCGACGCCGCACTTCTCAAGCCGTTTGGCGAAGTAGCGCAGGGTCTCGTGAAACTCCTCCTTGCCCGGGATCTGCTTGGCAAAGTTGAACTGGCCACCGATCTCGCTCGCCTGATCGAACAGGCTTACCTGATGGCCCCGCTCGGCGGCGTAGCAGGCAAACGCCAGCCCCGCAGGACCCGCCCCCACCACCGCCAGCTTCTTGGGCTGGGGCACCCGGCCAAACGTCAACTCGGTCTCGAAGCAGGCACGGGGATTGACCAGGCAGGAGGCACGCTTTTGCTTGAACACGTGGTCGAGGCAGGCCTGGTTGCAGGCGATGCAGGTGTTGATCTCGTCCGCCCTGTCTTCAGCCGCCTTGATGACGAATTCGGGGTCTGCCAGGAAGGGGCGCGCCATGGAGACCATGTCCGCTTCGCCGCCCGCCAGGATGCGCTCCGCCACCTCGGGGGTGTTGATGCGGTTGGTGGTGATGAGGGGCACCTTGAGGTGCTTTTTCAGCTCGGCGGTCACCCAGCTGAAGGCACCGCGCGGCACGCTGGTGGCGATGGTGGGAATGCGAGCCTCGTGCCAGCCGATACCGGTGTTGATGAGGGTGACCCCCACCTGCTCCAGTGCCCGGCCAAGTGCGATCACTTCCTCAAGGGAGGAGCCCTGCTCCACCAGATCCAGCATGGAGAGGCGGAAGATGATGATGAAATCCGTGCCCACCCGCTCACGGATGGCGCGGACAATCTCCACCGGGAAGCGCATGCGGTTTTCGCTGCTGCCGCCCCAGCCATCGGTGCGCTTGTTGGTGCGTTCGCAGATGAACTGGTTGATGAGATAGCCTTCAGAGCCCATCACCTCGACCCCGTCATAACCGGCCGCCTTGGCCAGCGCCGCAGTGGCGGCGAAGTCGCGAATGGTGCCGCGGATCTGTCGCTCGCTCATGGCCCGCGGCTTGAACGGGGAGATGGGAGCCTTGAGGGCGCTCGGCGCCAGGCTGAACGGATGGTAGGCGTAGCGGCCCGCATGAAGGATCTGCAGCGCTATCTTGCCCCCTTCCTGGTGCACTGCCTCGGTCACCTTGCGGTGTTTGGCTACCTGCCAGGGAAAGCTCAGCTGGGAGCCGTGGGGCACCAACCGCCCCCGCAAATTGGGGGCGATACCGCCGGTCACGATGAGACCGACCCCGCCACGGGCCCGCTCACCATAGAAGGCGGCCAGCTTGTCAAAGCCCCCCTTCTCCTCCTCGAGGCCGGTGTGCATGGACCCCATCAGTACGCGGTTGCGCAACTGGGTAAAACCCAGATCGAGGGGGGTCAGCAGCGTGGGATAACGGCTCATGATGCACTCCTTGTCGAGGTCGATGTGCACAAGGTCATGCTCCAGCCTTCCTGGCTGCCTCGGGTGACGGGCAGTAAAAAGAAGGGGGTGGGTGGAGATGGGGCCGGCTCATCGGGCCTTTCAGTTAATTTTTTGTTATCAAACTGGGGCTAGAGTAAAGAATCGAAAACTCTTTTTCAAACAAATGTTTGGACATTTTTTCAGCGAACAGCCGTGTTCCGAAGTGGCGGGGGGCAGTCGACTCAAGGGGAAATGGCAATTGGCTGCGCAACTGGTTAATAATGGCTGCTCTCAACCCATTAACAGGGCGACAACGCAGCTATGTCTATTTTCAAAGGTCTGGGATGGCTCTTTCGCAGCCTCTGGCGTCTGCTCAACTTTACCCGCTTGATGCTGGTCAACCTGCTGTTTCTTCTCGTCGTGCTGGTCATTGTCTTCAGCGTCAGCCAGAGCGAGACCCCAAGCACCCCCATCGAGGGGGCGCTCACCCTCAATCTCTCCGGTGTGCTGGTAGAACAACGCACCCAGACCGATCCCACGGTGCAACTGCTCAGGCAGATGGACAAGGGGGACGAGCAGCCAAGCGAAATCGTCCTCTCCGATCTGCTGTGGGCCATCAAGAGCGCGGGGAATGACGATCGCATCAAGGCGCTGGTGATCAAACCCCAGGGTCTGCAAGGGGCCAGCCTCTCCAAACTGCAGGAGGTGACGGCCGCCATCGACGCCTTCAAGGAGAGCGGCAAGCCGGTCATCGCCATGGCGGACTACTACAGCCAGGGGGCCTATCTGCTCGCCGCTCACGCCGACCACGTGCTGCTCAACCAGAGTGGTGCCGTGCTGATCGAGGGGCTGGGTGTCTACCAGACCTACTTCAAATCGGCACTGGAGAAGCTCAACATCACCCCGCACGTCTTCAAGGTCGGCACCTACAAGTCCTTCGTCGAGCCCTACACCCGGGACGAAATGTCCCCCGAGAGCAAGGAGGCGAACCAGCGCTGGCTGGATCAGCTGTGGCAATCCTATGTGGCCGACGTGGCGGAGCAGCGGGAGATCGAGCCGGATGCCGTCGCACCGAACAAGGATCACTTCCTCGAACTGCTGCGCAAGGCCGGTGGCAATGCGGCCAGCTACGCCCTCGACAACGGTCTGGTGGATCAGCTCGCCACCCGCGACGAAATGACCCAGGCGGTGATCAAGGAAGTGGGCGAGGCCGATGATCACGGCTGGAAGGGCGTGGGCCTGAAAGAGTATCTGGCCGCCATCCCGGAGCAGTACCCCCAGAGCGGCAAGGATGAGGTAGGCCTCATCACCGCCAGCGGCGCCATCATGGATGGCGTCCAGCCTGCCGGCACCATCGGCGGCGACAGCCTTGCCGATCTGCTGGCCGAAGCCCGCCGTGACGATCAGGTGAAAGCCGTGGTGCTGCGAGTGGACAGCCCGGGCGGCAGCGCCTTCGCCGCCGAGCAGATCCGCGCCGAATTGCTGGCCCTGAAACAGGCGGGCAAGCCGGTGGTCATCTCCATGGGCAGCTACGCCGCCTCCGGTGGCTACTGGATCTCCGCCGATGCGGACAAGATCTTCGCCTCCCCCACCACCCTCACCGGCTCCATCGGGGTGTTCGGCATGTTCGCCACCATCGACAAGGCGCTCTCCCAGTACGGGGTACACACCGACGGCGTCGGCACCACCGACTTCGTGGGGGTCGGGCTGACCCGTGCCCTGCCGGATCACGTGGGTGAAGCCATTCAACTGAGCGTGGAAGACACCTATCAGCGCTTTGTCGGCCTGGTGGGCAAGGGCCGGGGCCTTAGCCCGGAAGAGGCGGAAAAAGCCGCCGAAGGCCGGGTCTGGACCGGGCAGGATGCCAAGGCACTGGGGCTGGTGGACGAGTTCGGCAATCTGGATGACGCCCTCAAGGCGGCCGCCGATCTCGCCAACCTCAAGAGTTGGCAGGTCACCCCCATCGCACCGGAAGAGTCTGCCAGGGACAAGTTCCTGCGCGAGCTGTTTGACAGCAGCGCCCAGACGCTGGCCCCGCACCTGCAAAGCTGGCTGCCCGCCGGGCTTGGCAAGGCGCTGCTGGAGATGAACCGCACTCTGGACCCGCTGACCCGCTTCAACGATCCCCAGGGCACCTACGCCTTCTGCCCGGTCTGTCTTCCCTGACGCCGGGGACAACTATAAAAAAACCGCCGACAGGCGGTTTTTTTATGGGGCAAGCGGCCTTGTCAGGTCAGCAAGCCGGACGCTTGCCAGCGGTGCAACTCTGCCAGCACCCGGGTCTCTCGCGCCGTCCACTGGGGACAGGGACCCGCCAGCTGGGTCTTGTTGGTCTGCAGGGCCTCAGCCAGGGGGAACCAGCCCGGCGTGAAGCCGAGGCGGATCTCGTAGGGCTGGGGGCGCGGCGCACTCCAGTCCTCCCCGACCCGGCAGAGGTAATAGGACGATCGGATGCAGTAGGCATCGTAATCCGGCTCGCGCGCGGCACGATACTCCCGGGTCTCTCCCAACAGGGGGCCCACGGCCACCAGCTCGGCGCCACACTCTTCCCGCAACTCCCGGGCCAGGGCCGCATCGTGCGCCTCCCCGTGCTCGATGCCGCCACCGGGGAACATGAGATCCCCGTTGACGCTGGAGTGCACCAGCAGCAGTCGATCACCACGCATCACCACGGCCCTCACCGTGGCCCGTTCAAGCACCCTGTCCTCGCCGCGGATCTGGCCGTGCACGAGACGGATATCGAAGGGATGGGCCCACTCCCAGACCTCTGTCAGGGTCGAATTCATGGTGTGCGGTAGCTCCCCTGCCTGAGTGCATCGACGATGGTGGCCGCCTGGTCGTCCAGCGTCTCCTGCTCCTCCTTGCCGATGGCATGGTAAATGCCGAGCCGGGTGGCGGAGACCTCGGGGCTCTCCTGGAATGACTCGCTCACCTTGCCCCACAGATAGGCCTGATCAAATCGCTTCTGCCCCATGTAGAGGGTGCTGAGGGCGGTGAGGATCCGGCTGTTGACCTTGTCCCCCTCCCGATAGAGGGAGAGCGCATGGTGCATCAGCCTGATGGCCTTCTCGGGCTCGCTCTTGGCATAAATGCCGCCGAGCGCCAGTTGCAGCTCGGGCTCCTCGAGGCTCGGCGTCCCCTCCTGCGCGAGGAAGCTGGCGCGGGCCTCGGGACTGGTGTTGTTGGTCCAGTGCCAGAGCAGCAGGTAGGGATCCCGGGAGCCCCGGGTCTGTGCATCCAGTTGCTCCAGTTGACGGCCGGCGGCCAGCATCCCTTCCACTCTGGGGCTCTTCTGCTCCCTGGCCCGCTTGTACTCGATGTTGGTGGAGTGCTCGGCGCATTGCAGATAACGCTCCAGGCCGCGCATCAGATCGTACTTGCGCCTGTCCGTCCCCTCTTCCTGGAGATAGTAACGACCGCGAATGACGTCGCTGCGCTCATAGCGACACCAGCCATCGTCCACCAGGTCCGCGCACAGGGCGGGATATTGGGAGCAAATGTTGTGGATCCTGTCGTCGTCGCAGGCCGTCAACGTCAGGCAACAAGCGAGGGAAAGCAGTAACGGACGCTGTGAGAATAGGGTCATGGTTCACATCTGGTTGATAACAATCGCAACCCGCACCGGCCACCGCCAACTAGCAAACAGGCTACATATCCATTACAATGCGCGCGCCGTATAAGGCCGCGATTGCAGAATAATATAACGAAACCATCAGCCCTACACTGATCTGCCTTCGACGAATTTCAATTTGCCCAGGCAACTTGCTTCAACAACGTGAAATAAAAGGATCTGGTTAATGACCCACGAGCACTACTTGCAGGCGTGGCAGGAGAGCCAGGAGCTCGCCGAAGCCATGCAACCCTTGATAGGTCGCCTCTACCGACAGCAAGGGATAGAGATCACCCTCTACGGACGCCCCCTGCAAAACGCCTCCACCATCGATATCCTCAAGGCCCACCGGGTCGTTCGCCGCCACCAGGGAGCCCCCCTCCCTATCCAACAGAGCTTTCCCCTGCTGCAAGCCATCCTGGCCCTGAACCCGACCGCCGCCGAAGTCGATCTCGGCAAACTGGCCGTGGGCTACTGGCAGGATCACCAGGATGAAGCCGGCATCGAGGACTATCTGCGCGCCAAGCTGGCACCGGCCCTGAACCGCAGTGCCGTGCCCGCCCCGACCGACGTGGTGCTCTACGGCTTCGGTCGCATCGGCCGCCTGCTGGCCCGTCTGCTCATCGAGCGCACCGGCGCCGCCAACTCCCTGCGCCTGCGCGCCATCGTGGTGCGCGGCGGTCGCGACGGGGATCTGGAGAAGCGTGCCAGCCTGCTGCGCCGCGATTCGGTGCACGGCCCCTTCAACGGCTCCATCGAGGTGGATGTGGAACGCAGCGCCATCATCGCCAATGGCACCTTCATCCAGGTGATCTACGCCAACAGCCCGGCCGACATCGACTACACCGCCTACGGCATCGACAATGCGCTGATCGTTGACAACACCGGCGTCTGGCGTGACGAGGCGGGCCTGTCCGAGCACCTCAAGGCCCGCGGCGCCGCCCGGGTACTGCTGACCGCCCCCGGCAAGGGGGAGATGAAGAACGTGGTGTTCGGGGTCAACCACGAGGTGATAGGTCCGGATGACAAGATAGTCTCCGCCGCCTCTTGCACCACCAACGCCATCACCCCGGTGCTCAAGGTGATGCAGGACAAGTACGGCATCCGCCACGGCCACGTGGAGACGGTCCACTCCTATACCAACGATCAGAACCTCATCGACAACTATCACAAAGGCGAGCGCCGCGGTCGCAGCGCAGCCCTCAACATGGTGATGACCAGCACCGGTGCCGCCAAGGCGGTGGCCAAGGCGCTGCCGGAGCTCAAGGGCAAGTTGACCGGCAACGCCATCCGGGTGCCCACCCCCAACGTGTCCCTGGCCATCATCAACCTCTCGCTGGAACAGACCACCGATCGGGAGAGCCTCAACGCCTATCTGCAGCAGATGGCGCTGAGCTCGGCCCTGCATCGCCAGATCGACTTCAGCGCCAGCACCGAGCTGGTCTCCTCAGACATGGTGGGCTCCCGTTTTGCGGGCATCGTCGACTCCCAGGCCACCATCGCCGAGGGGGATCACTGCGTGCTCTACGTGTGGTATGACAACGAGTTCGGGTACAGTTGTCAGGTCGTGCGGGTGATGGAGCAGATGGCTGGCGTAGTCCGCCAGGATCTACCGGTATAGTCCGCCAGGATCTGCCGGTATAGTCCGACAGGATCTGCCTGCCTGACCCCGTGTTCATGGCTCAATTTTCAAGGAGAGGCCGGATGTCGTCTCAGCAAGTGACGTTTCAACAAGCGATAGCGCAGATGCCCAAAGAGGTGTACGAGCGGCTCAAGACTGCGGTCGAGCTCGGCAAATGGCCGGATGGCAAGCCCCTGACCGAGGAGCAGAAGGCCACCTCCCTGCAGGCCGTGATGGCCTGGCAGGCGATGCACCTTGAGAACCCCGAGCACATGAACATCGGCCGTGACGGCGAGATCGTGATGAAGAGCAAGAGCGAGCTCAAGCGCCAATATCGCGATGAGGAAGAGATAGTGCGGGTCGACCTTAGCCACTGAGGCAGGCCGCACGTCACCTATCGCGGTAACGAAACGAAAGAGGGGAGCCATTATGGCTCCCCTCTTTTTTCCTCTCTATGCAGGATGACTCATCCCCCTCATCCCCGGCCCTTCTCCCACCAAGGGAGAAGGGAGCTGGCACGCACCTGCGAGCAGTCAGCGGGCCACCTGCCGGCGATCTTCATGGCAAACCTCGCCACCTCAATCTATCCCCTCTCCCGCTGGGAGAGGGTTAGGGTGGGAGGGAAAGTCAGGGGGTCAGCTCCCCGCGCAGAGACTGCTGCATCAGCTCGCGGATGCGCGGCGCCGGCAGATCCTGGCTCAGCAGGAAGTGCAGCTTGGTGAGCGCCGCCTCGGCGGTCATGTCAAAGCCCGAGATGACTCCCGCACGGGAGAGGGCGTTGCCGGTGGCATAGCCCCCCATGTTGACCTTGCCGTGCAGGCACTGGCTCAGGTTGACGATGATGACGCCCCGGGCAGATGCCTCGGAGAGCAGCGCCAGCATGGCCGGGTTCTGGGGCGCATTGCCCACCCCGAAGGAGAGCAGGATCAGCGCACGCACCGGCTGTTGCAGGATGTTCGCTATCACCTCCGCCGATATCCCCGGATAGAGGGTCACCACCCCGATGGGCTGGGGGGTGATGTCGTGCAGCACCAGGGGGCGATCGCACGGCACGCCCAGCTCACCTGCCTCCAGGGAGATGGCGATACCGGCATTGAGCAGGGGCGGGTAGTTGGGCGAGTCGAAGGCGTGGAAGCCGTCAGCATGCACCTTCTTGCTGCGGTTGCCGCGATAGAGCTGGTTGTTGAAGAAGAGCGTCACCTCGTGGATCGGGTAGTTGGCCGCGATATAGAGGGCGTTGAGCAGGTTCTGCTGACCGTCCGAGCGCAGCTCGGCCAGGGGGATCTGGGAGCCGGTGATGATGACCGGCTTGTGCAGATCTTCGAGCATGAAGGAGAGCGCAGACGCGGTGAACGACATGGTGTCGGTGCCGTGCAGAATGACGAAACCGTCGTACTTGTCGTAGTTGCCCTTGATATCCTCGGCGATGCGCTGCCAGTCTGCCGGCGTCATGTCGGAAGAGTCGATGAGGGGGGCATATTCGTGGATATGGTAATCGGGCATTTCCGGTCGATGGAACTCGGGCATCCGTGCCAGACAGTCCTCCATGAAGCCCGCCATCGGTACATAACCGTGGTCGGAACGCTGCATCCCTATGGTGCCGCCTGTGTAGGCAATGTAGATGGACTTCTTCACACCCTCTCCTCTCTCTGGACTGGAAACCGGCAAATCAAACAGGGCTCAACCGATACAGCCCCCGTCCTTCAGATGGTGCGGGCGGGCTCAATATCGGTCATCAGCAGACCTCTTGAGGGTCTGTGTCCTCCCGTGGGGGCGGAACCGGGCGAATTATAAAGAGTGCCGCTGCAAATGACAGCCGCAGCAGCATTGTTGCGATCCGGAGCACACTCGGCGAGGCAGTTTTAAATGCCATGTTAACACCATGTTTTAATCATTAATGTGACATATGTGGATGTACTTGGTGTTTTTTGCTAGTATCCGGCGGATTTTTCACAAATCTCATCTGGACGCCCGACGAACACGGGCTCGTGTCGACCCCCTCTTTTGCAGAGGGACGGGGCTGCGGCCCCTCTGTCACTGGCGCGTTCGCCACTCTGTTTCATCCCGGCTGGATCCGTGAGTCTTTCTCGCCAAAGACACAGCCGATCAACATGGGAGCACTGAATGCTACAACTTGATGCCTACGCCACCCTGGTCGCCGCGACCCTGGTGCTGCTGCTTGGCCGCCTGCTGGTCAACAAGATAGGACCCCTGCGCACTTTCAACATCCCCAAACCCGTGGCCGGTGGCCTGGTGGTTGCCCTGGTGCTGCTGGTGCTGCGTTCCACCCTGCAGATCGAACTGCAATTTGATACCAGCCTGCAGACGGCCCTGATGCTGACCTTCTTCGCCTCCATCGGCCTCTCCGCCGATCTGGGCAGCCTCAAGCGCGGCGGCAAGGCGGTGGCCACCTTCCTGCTGGTGGTCACCGGCCTGCTGCTGGTGCAAAACAGCCTGGGGGTGGGTCTGGCCACCCTGCTGGGGCTGGATCCCCACATGGGGCTGCTGGCCGGCTCCATCACCCTCTCCGGCGGCCACGGCACCGGGGCGGCCTGGGGCTCCATCTTCACCGAGAAGTACGGCGTGCAATCCGCCGCCGAGCTGGCGATTGCCTGTGCCACCTTCGGCCTGGTGCTGGGGGGCCTCATCGGCGGCCCGGTGGCCCGTTATCTGGTGAAGAAAGTGCAGGTGCCCGGTGAGGAGCACAACCGTGACGGCGCCCCCCAGGGCTTCGAGATGCCGGACATGGAGCGCCCGCTCACCACCTTCAGCCTGATCGAGACCCTGGCACTCATCGCCATCAGCCTGAAAGGGGGCGAAATGCTGGCCCTCTACCTCAAGGGCGGCGTCTTCGAGTTGCCGATCTTCGTCTGCGTGCTCTTTGTCGGCGTGCTGCTGCGCAACCTGCTCACCCTGCTCAACTGGCACGAAGTGAGCGACCGCGAGGTCTCCCTGCTCGGCAACGTCAGCCTGTCGCTCTTCCTCGCCATGGCACTGATGAGCCTCAGGTTGTGGGAGCTGGCAAGCCTGGCCCTGCCCATCTTCATCCTGCTGGCCGTACAGACGGTGGCCATGGCGCTCTACGCCATCTTCGTCACCTTCCGGGTCATGGGGCGCAACTATGATGCGGCCGTGCTGGCGGCGGGTCACTGCGGCTTCGGCCTCGGCGCCACCCCCACGGCCATTGCCAACATGCAGGCCATCACCCAGCGCTTCGGCCCCTCCCACCTGGCTTTCCTGGTGGTGCCCATGGTCGGAGCCTTCTTCATCGACATCATCAACGCCGTGGTGATCAAGCTGTTCCTGGCCCTGCCCTTCCTGTGATCCCGGACGCAGGCCCCGTATGACAGAGCCCACCTTGCGGTGGGCTCTGTCATTTCTGCTCGCCAGCAGCACTGCATCCCATCCTTCATGGGTGCCCGCTGGGAAACATCTAAACAAAAAGCCCCGCACTCGGCAGAGTGCGGGGCTTTGTCATGGCGGCCTTGATCGCCGCGTGTCAGAACTTACAGGAGGATGGTCGATACCTGCTGGTTCAAATTGTGGCCTGACCTTCCTTACAAAATAAAGGTCGACACCTGCTGGTTCAGATTGCGGCCTGACCTTCCTTACAAAATAAAGGTCGACACCTGCTGGTTCAGATTGGTAGCACGCCCCTTGAGGTTGTGCGCCTGATCCAGGTCGCGCATGGCGGAAGCGGTGATCTCGTCGCTCACATCCTTGATGGCGGTGGTGTTCTGGGTGATTTCACCGGTCACCTGGGTCTGCTCCTCGGCGGCGGTGGCGATCTGGCCCGCCATGTCGGAGATGAGGCTGACGGCTTGGGTGATCTCCTCCAGGGCCGCAGCGGCTGCGTCGGCATCCTTCACGCTGTTGTCCGCCAGCCCCTGGCTGGTCTGCATCAGGCTCACCGCGCGGGCCGTGGTCTGCTGCAGGGTTTCGATGGTGGACTGGATCTCCTGGGTGGAATCCTGGGTACGGCGCGACAGCACCCGCACCTCGTCCGCCACCACGGCGAAACCGCGACCCTGTTCGCCGGCACGGGCCGCTTCGATGGCCGCGTTCAGCGCCAGCAGGTTGGTCTGCTCGGCGATGCCCTGGATGGTGGAGAGGATGCCGGAGATGGCCTGGGCGTGACGGCTCAGCTCGCCGATGACGCCGGTCGCCTGCCCCACTTCCTCGGCCAGGTTGTTGATGGACTGACGAGTCTGGTTCACCAGGATCTTGCCCTGTTCACTGCTCTGGGCGGATTGCTGGGCGGCGGCAGCGGTGTTCTCGGCGTTACCCGCGATCTCCATGGTGGCACTCGCCATCTCGGTGACGGCGGTGGCGACCATGGTCACCTCCTGTTGCTGGCGCTGCAGCTCTTCCACCGCGGCCTGGTTGGTCACCAGACTGCGTTCGGCATCGGCGTTCAGCTCGTTGGCAAGCTGACGGATGTTGGCGATGAGCTGATGCTGGCTGCCCACGAAGCGGTTGAAGCTGCCGGCGAGCTGGCCCACTTCGTCATTGGCGTCGATCTTGATGCGCTGGGTCAGATCGCCGTTACCGTCGGCGATGCGGGCCAGGGCCTGGGACACCTTGGTGAGGGGGCCGAGCAGCAGGCTGACCAGCCAGGAGATAGCGAGGATGCTGCCCACCAGCACCAGCAGGGCCAGGCCGAGCTGGGTCATCAGCAGGGAGGAGAGCGGCGCCTCTAGGGTGCTCTTGTCCAGTACCAGCACCAGCTCCCAGTCGGTGTCCGGAATGTCCGTCGCCCACAGCAGCTTGTCACGCCCCTCGCTGTCGAAGAAAGCAGGCACCAGGCTGTTGCTCGCCTTGCTCTGCTCGATCAGGGCATTGGTCAGATCGTTGTCGATCTCGCTGGCTGGCTTCATCGCCTTGGCCGCATCCTTGTAGGCGATGACGGTGCCATCCTTGTGCATCAGGATGGCGAAGCCGTCCGCTGGCAGCTTCATCTTGGTGATGTCATCCACCAGGGAGGCAATGGAGAGATCCCCCCCCACCACGCCGCCCTGGGCCGGCTGGGCCAGGGTCACCACCAGAATGTTGTAGGCCACGTCGAGGTAGGGTTTGGTGACGATCATGCCGCCCTTGGCCATGGCTTCCTGATACCAGCCACGGGAGCGGGGATCGTAACCGTCGCGGTTGATGGAGGGGTCGGAGTCGTTCATCTTGCCGCTGCCCTCACCAAAATAGGTGAGCTGGAAACGGCCGGACACCTGGGCCTGTTGCAGGGCGTTGAGGGGCTCGGCACCGGCCTTGTTGCCAAGGGCCTGGATGACGTCACGACGGGCCGCGAGCCAGTCGCTGACGCTGGCGGCCTGCTGGCTGCCAAGGCGTTGCACCTGTTCCTGACTGCCTTGCAGCAGCATGGACTTCTGGCTGGTGTAGCTCTGCCAGGAGAGCAGCAGGATCACCAGTGACAAGGCGATGACCACAGACAACAGTATCTTCTGCTTGAGTGATAGGTTTTTCATCGTGTTTTCTTCTTGTGGGGGTCGGGAACAGGATCAATCGGGAGTGCGTGGCACTGTGTGTTGTTAGCGGCCAATCCGCGCAAAACTGAAGCGGAGAATGGCGTGGGTGACGATATTTTACGCGGAAATTTTAAAAATGCTGCGGAAAATTGGAGCAGGAAAAAGAGCGAGGCCAGCCAACCCTGTTTATTCCTTCTGCAATTGGCTAGAATATCCCGTTTTTAAATCACATCGACCCCGAGAGTTTTCACGATGTTTGAAGTCAATCCTGTATTAAACAAGCTTAAGGAGCTGTCTGAGAGGACCGAGCTGCTTAGGGGGTACCTTTGACTATGACGCCAAGAAAGAGCGTCTAGAAGAGGTCAATGCCGAGCTGGAACAGCCGGATGTCTGGAACGAACCCGAGCGCGCACAGGCGCTGGGCAAGGAGCGCGTCTCCCTGGAGAACGTCGTCAGCACCATCGATACCCTGACCCAGGGCGTCGATGACGTCGAGATGCTGGTCAGCCTGGCCGTCGAAGGCGAAGACGAAGAGACCTTCAACGAAGCCGTGGTCGAAGCGGACGAACTGGAGGCCAAGCTGGTGGATCTCGAGTTCCGTCGCATGTTCTCCGGTCAGCACGACGGTTCCGACTGCTACATCGACATCCAGTCCGGTTCCGGTGGCACCGAGGCCCAGGACTGGGCCAACATGGTGCTGCGCATGTACCTGCGCTGGGGCGATGCCCACGGCTACAAGCCCGAGCTCATCGAATGCTCCGAGGGCGACGTGGCCGGCATCAAGTCCGCCACCATCAAGTTCACCGGCGAGTATGCCTTCGGCTGGCTGCGCACCGAGACTGGCGTGCACCGCCTGGTACGCAAGTCGCCGTTCGATTCCGGCGGCCGTCGCCACACCTCGTTCTGCTCCGTGTTCGTCTACCCCGAGATCGATGATGACATCGAGATCGAGATCAACCCGGCTGATCTTCGCATCGACGTCTACCGCGCCTCCGGTGCCGGTGGTCAGCACGTCAACCGGACCGAGTCCGCGGTGCGTATCACCCACGTGCCGACCGGCGTGGTGGTGCAGTGCCAGAACGACCGTTCCCAGCACAAGAACAAAGATCAGTGTATGAAGCAGTTGAAGGCCAAGCTCTACGAGCTGGAAATTCAAAAGCAGAACGCTGAGAAGCAAGCCCTCGAAGAGACCAAGTCCGACATCGGCTGGGGCAGCCAGATCCGCTCCTACGTACTGGATGATTCCCGTATCAAGGATCTGCGCACCGGCGTCGAAACCCGCAATACCCAATCGGTACTCGACGGCGACTTGGACAAGTTTATCGAAGCCAGCCTGAAATCAGGCCTGTAAACAGAGCAGCAGGAATCACCATGTCTGAACAAACCACCACCCCGGAAGTCGACCAGACTCTCGAACTGAACAACGAGATGCTTGAGCGTCGCTCCAAGCTGGCCGCCTTGCGCGCCCAGGGCAACCCCTTCCCCAACGACTTCCGTCGTGACAGCCTCTCCGGCGATCTGCATGCCGAATTCGGCGACAAGAGCAATGACGAGCTGGTCGCCCTGGGTAAACAGGTGAAGATTGCCGGTCGCATCATGACCCGCCGGATCATGGGCAAGGCATCTTTCGCGACCCTGCAGGACATGGCTGGCAAGATCCAGATCTACGTGACCCGTGACGATCTGCCAGAAGGCTTCTACAACGAGCAGTTCAAGAAGTGGGATCTGGGTGACATCGTCGGTGTCGAGGGCACCCTGTTCCGCACCAACGCCGGTGAGCTCTCCGTACACGTCTCCACCATCCGCCTGCTGACCAAGGCCCTGCGCCCGCTGCCCGAGAAGCACAAGGGTCTGACCGACCAGGAAGCCCGCTGCCGCCAGCGTTACCTGGACCTGATCGCCAACGAAGAGTCCCGCAAGACCTTCGTGACCCGCACCAAGGTGGTGGCCGGCATTCGCAAGTTCCTGAACGACAAGCGCTTCATGGAAGTGGAAACCCCCATGATGCAAGTCATCCCGGGTGGCGCCTCCGCACGTCCCTTCATCACCCACCACAATGCGCTGGACATCGACATGTACCTGCGTATCGCTCCGGAACTCTATCTGAAGCGTCTGGTGGTTGGTGGTTTCGAGCGTGTCTACGAGATCAACCGCAACTTCCGCAACGAAGGCATCTCCGTTCGCCATAACCCCGAGTTCACCATGCTCGAGTTCTATATGGCCTACGCCGATTACATCGATCTGATGGATCTCACCGAAGAGATGCTGCGCACCCTGGCACAGGACATCCTGGGCGACACCAGGATCCGTTACGCCAAAGAGGGCGAAGAGGGCCTGACCATCGATTTCGGTCAGCCGTTCCAGCGCCTCTCCATGGTCGACTCCATCCTGAAGTACAACCCGGGTGTGACCCGTGACGATCTGGCCACCCTGGAGAAGGCCACCGCCGTCGCCAAGGGTCTGAAGATCGAGCTGATGAAGAGCTGGGAGCTGGGCCACGTGATCACCGCGATCTTCGAAGAGACCGTGGAACACATGCTGCTGCAACCGACCTTCATCACCGAGTACCCGGCCGCCGTCTCCCCGCTGGCCCGTCGCAACGACCAGAACCCGGACGTCACCGACCGCTTCGAGTTCTTCATCGGCGGCCGCGAGCTGGCCAACGGCTTCTCCGAGCTGAACGATGCGGAAGATCAGGCCGAGCGCTTCCAGGCCCAGGTTGACCAGAAAGCCGCAGGGGACGACGAAGCCATGTTCTACGACGCCGACTTCGTCACCGCGCTGGAACACGGTCTGCCGCCGACCGCCGGTCAAGGTATCGGTATCGACCGTCTGGTGATGCTGTTCACCAACAGCCACACCATCCGCGACGTCATCCTGTTCCCGGCCTTGCGTCCACAAAAGTAAGCGCCGCAGAAACAGGGCCGTAGCAAAACGCTGCCGTCCATGACAATCAAAACGCCCCGCAATTGCGGGGCGTTTTTTATGACGGACACAACCGGTGGCGAACCTTCAATACGCCACCAACTTGCCGCTTATCAGGCCGGCGGCAGCAGCCACTCCCCCTGCCACAGGGTCAGAGCCCGGCCCGCCATCAGCACCCGCTCCTCCTGCAATTCCAGCCTGAGATCCCCGCCCCGGGCCGAGATCTGGCGGGCCCGCAATTGCTGTTTGCCGAGCCGCTCGGCCCAGAAGGGCACCAGGGCGCAGTGGTTGGAGCCGGTCACCGGATCCTCGTCCACTCCGACCCAGGGGGCGAAATAGCGGGAGACGAAGTCGTCCTCCTTCCGGCTCGATGGCGCCGTCACCATGATCCCCCGGCCCGGCAGCGCCCGCAGGGCGTGAAAATCGGGGGTAAGTGCGCGGACCTCTTCCTCGCTGGCGAGCTCAAGCAGGAACTTGGCGCCAGCAGCCAGGGTTTGCAGCGGCTGGCAGCCGAGGGCAGCCCCATAGGCAGGATCCAGCTCAAGAGGAGCCAGAGAGATACGCGGAAAGTCGAGCCAGATCCACTCCCCTTCCCGCCGGGCCACCAACTCACCGCTGCGGGTCGCGAAGCGGATGGGGAGATCCCCCGACACCGCCCCCGTCTGCCACAGCACATGGGCCGCCGCCAGGGTACCATGGCCGCACAAATCCACCTCCACTTGCGGGGTGAACCAGCGCAACCCGTAATGCCCCTCTCCCAGTTGGGTCAGAAAGGCGCTCTCAGAGAGGTTGAACTCCGCTGCCATGGCCTGCAGCTCGGCGTCGGGCCGCGCTTCCCCCAGCACCACCACGGCGGGGTTGCCTGCGAAGGGGTGATGGCTGAAGGCGTTGACATGATAGAGACGGGACATGGTTGCTCCTTGGGGCATGAGAGATCCCCGGGACAGGGGGCTCGGCAAGGCCATTTTTATATCACGGGCCCCCCGGGGCTGAGATGGATTTTGGCTTTATAAATTCATAAATCGCATAAAGAAGATATTTTTATTCTTTGTTGTTATTCATTACACCCCTTACCCTGACCAAAAATCAGACCATGGAAGACATGTGTGATGCCATTGACAGCCCCCACCCTGAGCCCGCTCTCTGACGAACAGCAGCGCCAGCTCAACCAAGTTCTCACCACCCTCAATACCCAGCAACTGGCCTGGGTCAGCGGTTATCTCTACGGCCTCTCCCAGGCGGGCGTCCAACCCGTGGCGAGCGCAGGCGTAGAAGTCGCTGCTCCCGGCGGCAGCCTGACCATTCTCTACGGCTCCCAGACCGGGAATGCCAAGGGCGTGGCCAGCGCCATCAAGGCCCAGGCCGAGGCCCGCGGCCTGCCGGTGACCCTCACCTCCATGGCGGACTACAAACCCAAGCAGCTCAAGAAAGAGAGCCACCTGCTGGTGGTAGTGAGCACTTACGGGGAGGGGGAGCCCCCCGAGAGCGCCGTCGATCTGTTCGAGCAGCTCAAGAAGGGCAAGGTCGGCAAGCTGGAAGGGCTCAAGTTTGCCGTGCTGGGGCTGGGTGACAGCTCCTATGAGTTCTTCTGCCAGACCGGCAAGGATTTCGATGGCTTCCTCGCCAAGGCAGGGGCCGAGCGCATCCATGAGCTAGCTAGCCTCGATGTGGATTATCAGGATGCCGCCAAGGCCTGGGGCGAGCAGGCCGTTGCGGCGGTCGCCGCCACCCTCTCTGCCGGCGCCGCGACTGCCAGCGTGGCGGGCTCGGTGCAGGCCGCCGTCGGCCACAGCCAGTACAACAAGGAGAACCCCTTCCCTGCCAGACTCTCGGTGAACCAGAAGATCACCGGCCGCGACTCCACCAAGGACATCCGTCACATCGAGATCAACCTGGAAGAGTCCGGCATCACCTATCAACCGGGGGATGCGCTCGGCATCTGGTTCGACAACGACGCCGATCTCGTGGGGGAAGTGCTGGCCCTGACCGGTCTCACCGGTGACGAGGCCACCCCCCATGGCAGCCTGCGCGAGGCGCTGACCCGTCACTACGAGCTGACCCGGTTGCACGGGGGCCTGATCACTGGCCTCGCCGAGATCACGGACAACGCGGCGCTGAAGGATCTGGCCGGTGACAAGGCCCAGGTCAACGCCCTGGTGGCCAGCGCCCAGGTGGTGGACGTACTGAAACGCTTCCCGGCTTCCTTGAGTGCCGATCAATTGATCGCACTGCTGCGCCCCCTCACCCCCCGCCTCTACTCCATCGCCTCCGCCCAGAGCGAGGTGGAAGAAGAGGTGCACCTGACCGTCGGCGTGGTGCGCTACCGCCAAGAAGATGGCACAGTGCGAAGCGGCGGCGCCTCTTCCTATCTGGCGGACCGTCTGCCGGAAGATGCCGAGGTCCGGGTGTTCGTGGAGCACAACGACAACTTCCGTCTGCCCGCCAATCCCGATACCCCCGTCATCATGGTGGGCCCGGGCACCGGCATCGCACCGTTTCGCGCCTTCCTGCAGGAGCGGGAAGCACAGGGGGCAGAGGGCAAGAACTGGCTCTTCTTCGGCAACCCCCACTTCACCCAGGACTTCCTCTATCAGGTGGAGTGGCAGCGTTATGTGAAATCGGGCCTGCTGTCCAAGATCTCCCTGGCCTTCAGCCGGGATCAGGCCAACAAGATTTATGTGCAGGACCGTCTGCGCGAGGCAGGGCTTGAGCTCTACCAGTGGCTGGAAGCAGGCGCTCACTTCTATGTGTGTGGCGACGCCAACCACATGGCGAAGGATGTGCAGGAAGCCCTGCTGGAAGTGATTGCGGAACACGGCCACAAGAGCCGTGAGGAAGCAGAAGAGTATCTGAGCGAATTGCGTCGTGCCAAACGTTATCAAAGGGATGTCTATTGATGAGCAAACAACTTATTCCGGGACCGGTCGAAGGGCCGCTGGCTGACAACGAACGCCTCAAGCGCGAGAGCAACTTCCTGCGCGGCACCATCGCCGAAGATCTGCAGGACCCGCTCACCGGCGGCTTCAACGGCGACAACTTCCAGCTGATCCGCTTCCACGGCATGTATCAGCAGGATGACCGCGACATCCGCCCGGAGCGCGCCGCCCAGAAGCTGGAGCCCCTGCACAACGTCATGCTGCGCGCCCGCCTGCCCGGCGGCATCATCACCCCGGCCCAGTGGCAGGTGATCGACAAGTTCGCCGAAGAACACAGCATGTACGGCAGCATCCGCCTGACCACCCGCCAGACCTTCCAGTTCCACGGGGTACTGAAGCGCGACATCAAGCTGATGCACCAGACCCTCAACAGCACAGGTATCGACTCCATCGCCACCGCGGGGGACGTGAACCGCAACGTGCTCTGCACCAGCAACCCGGTGGAGTCCGAGTTGCACCAGGAGGCCTACGAGTGGGCCAAGAAGATCTCCGAGCACCTGCTGCCCAAGACCCGCGCCTACGTGGAGATCTGGCTGGATGGCGAGAAGCTGGGGGGTGACGAGGAGCCGATCCTGGGCTCCAACTACCTGCCGCGCAAATTCAAGACAACCGTGGTCATCCCGCCCCACAACGATGTGGACATCCACGCCAACGATCTCAACTTCGTGGCCATTGCCGATCACGGCAAGCTGGTGGGCTTCAACGTGCTCGTGGGGGGCGGTCTGGCCATGACCCACGGCGACACCACCACCTACCCGCGCAAGGCGAGCGACTTTGGCTTCATTCCGCTCTCCCACGTGCTGGAGGTGGCGGCCGCCGTGGTCAGCACCCAGCGCGACTGGGGCAACCGGGTCAACCGCAAGAACGCCAAGACCAAGTACACCCTTGAACGGGTGGGGGTCGAGGCCTTCAAGGCCGAGGTGGAGAACCGCGCCGGCATCCAGTTCGGGCCGGTTCACCCCTATGAATTCACCAGCCGTGGCGATCGCTTCGGCTGGGTGGAGGGGATCGACGGCAAGCACCACCTGACCTTGTTTATCGAGAACGGCCGCCTGCTGGACTTCCCGGGCAAGCCCCTCAAAACCGGCATGCTGGAGATCGCCAAGGTGCATCAGGGGGACTTCCGCCTCACCGCCAACCAGAACCTCATCATCGCGGGCGTGCCTGCCGGCGAGAAGGCCCGCATCGAAGCCCTGGCCCGTCAGTACGGTCTGCTGGATGACGGCGTGAGCGAGCAGCGCAAGCAGTCTATGGCCTGTGTGGCCCTGCCTACCTGCCCCCTGGCGATGGCCGAGGCCGAGCGCATGCTGCCTGCCTTCGTCACCGACATTGAGGGGCTGCTGGCCAAGCACGGCCTGGCGGATGACGCCATCATCTTCCGGGTCACCGGCTGCCCCAACGGCTGCGGCCGCGCCATGCTGGCGGAAGTGGGTCTGGTGGGCAAGGCGCCGGGTCGCTACAACCTGCACCTGGGGGGCAACCTCGAGGGGACCCGCATCCCGCGCCTGCATCTGGAGAACATCACCGAGCCGCAGATCCTGGCCGAACTGGACGCCCTGATCGGCCGCTGGGCGAGCGAACGCAACCCGGACGAGTGCTTCGGCGATTTTGTCATTCGCGCCGGCATCATCGCCCCGGTTATCGACTCCGCGAGGGACTTCTATGCAGCCTGAACAGACTGATACAGCCCGGCTGGCGCGCACCGCCGACGGCCGGCTCGACCTCGACGCCCTCCTGGCCCTGGGCCGGGAGGATCAGGTCGAGGCGCTGGCCCCCCTCAACCGGGCGCTGGACGCCATGAGCGCCCCCGAGCGGGTGCGCTGGGCCCTGGCCAACCTGCCGGGAGAGCATGTGCTGTCGTCGAGTTTCGGCATCCAGGCGGCGCTCATGCTGCACCTGGTGAGCCGCGAGCGGGCCGACGTGCCCGTGGTGCTGACCGACACCGGTTACCTCTTCCCCGAGACCTACCGTTTCATCGACGAGCTGACCGAGCGTCTCGCCCTCAACCTCAAGATCTATCGGGCTGAACTCAGCCCGGCCTGGCAGGAGGCCCGCTTCGGCCTCCTGTGGGAGCAGGGGGTGGAGGGGATCACCCGTTACAACCAGCTCAACAAGGTGGAGCCGATGGACCGCGCCCTGAACGAGCTGGGTGCCCGCACCTGGTTCTCGGGCCTGCGCCGTGAGCAGTCCGGCAGCCGGGGCAAGCTGCCGGTGCTGGCCATCCAGCGCGGTCGCTTCAAGTTCCTGCCGGTGATCGACTGGAGCAACAAGGACGTCTTCTACTACTTCAAGGAGTTCGACCTCCCCTACCACCCCTTGTGGGAGCAGGGTTACCTCTCGGTCGGCGACGTGCACACCACCGCCAAGTGGGAGCCCGGCATGAGCGAGGAGCAGACCCGCTTCTTCGGCCTCAAGCGCGAGTGTGGCCTGCATGAGGAAGGTGGCGAGAGCGACGGCTCCGGCATCTGATCCCCCGGTCCGGCCATGTGCTGCGCCCCGCCCACAAAAAAACGCCCGGCAACTGCCGGGCGTTTTTCTTTGCGCAAAAGGGCGACGTTTCACCCCTCATTACATGGCGGCGGCGCGCGCCTGATTCAGCCAGTCGTTCACCAGCGCCTCGTGGCCCTTGAGCCAGGCATCGGCATGACGTTCCACGTCCGCCGGCTTGTTCTGCCCCTTGTTCATCAGGCCGTTCTGCACGTTGATGTCATTGAGCGGCAGCTTGACGATGGAGAAGAGCTTGGCGGCGGCCGGATTGGCCTCGGCAAACCGCTTGTTGGCAACGATGTGCATGGTATTCACCGCAAAGCCGTAGTTCTTGCCGTTCGGCAAACGGGTCTTGGCCGCATCCGGGGCGTCGGCGGGGACTTCCAGCCACACCACATCCTTGCCCGGCACCAGTTCGCTGCTGAGCCAGTAGGGGGTCCAGGTGTAATAGAGCACCGGCTTGCCGGCCTGGTAGCGAGCCAGGGTATCGGCGATCAGCGCCGCGTAGTTGCCCTGCTTGTGGGCCACCGTGGGGGTCAGACCAAAGGCGTCGAGGTGATGGTTGATCGCCCCCTCGCAGCCCCAGCCGGGGTTGCAACCGATGAGGTCGGCCTTGCCGTCGCCATCCCCGTCAAACAGCGCCGCCACCTCGGGATCCTTGAGCTGGCCCAGGTTGGTGATGCCGTATTGGGTCGCGGTCTTCTTGTCGATGAGGTACCCCTGGGCGGCACCGGCCACATAGGTGCCCTCACGGAAGAACACCTTGTCGCCCCCCGCCTGCTCGTACTTGTTGTCCTGCAGCGGCACCCAGTTGAACGCGAGGAAGGTGCCGTCTCCCTGGGCCACCGAGGCATAAGCCACGTTGTAGTCCACCTCCTGGGCGGGCTGGACATCGTAACCCAGACGCGCCATCAGCTTGCTCACCAGCTGGCTCTGGAAGGCCTCTTCCGGCAAGGAGCTCTGCAGGGGCTGAACGCGAACCCCCTCCCCCGGCAACTCGGCGCTGGCCATGGCGAGCGGGCTCAGCAGTTGGGTACTCAGCAGCAATGTGCCCAGGGTCAATCCTTTGGTGATCGGTCTCATGCATTTACTCCTTTGTAATCGATTTTCTTGTCACGACCGGCCAGGCGCAGCAGCAGGGCGGCGGGGCCGTGCTGATACCAGCGGCCGGTACGGGTGCGATCCGGTTGCCCCATCGCCTGGGTGAGGCGGTCGAGCACGATGGCCAGCAGCACGATGCCGAGGCCGCCGATGGAGGCGAGCCCCATGTCGAGCCGGCCGATGCCGCGCAGCACCATCTGGCCGAGGCCCCCCACCGCGATCATGGAGGCGATCACCACCATGGAGAGCGCCAGCATCAGGGTCTGGTTGACCCCGGCCATGATGGTAGGCATGGCGAGTGGCAGCTGTACCTTGAACAGCAACTGGGAGGGGCTGGCACCGAACGAGTGGGCCGCCTCCACCAGATCGGCGGGCACCTGGCGAATGCCCAGCATGGTGAGCCGGATCATGGGCGGCAGGGCGAAGATGACGGTCACCACCACCCCGGGCACGTTGCCGATGCCAAACAGCATCACGATGGGGATAAGGTAGACGAACGCCGGGGTGGTCTGCATGGCATCCAGCAGCGGCCGGGTCCAGGTGGAGAGCCGCTCGCTGCGGGCCAGCAGGATGCCGGTGGGCAACCCCAGCAGCACGCAGAAGAAGAGCGAGGTCAGCACCAGGGACAGGGTCACCATGGCATCGGACCAGGCCCCGATGAGCCCGATCCCCACAAGAGATACGAGCGTGCCGAGCGCCATGCGGCCGTTCACCAGTTGCCAGGCAAGCAGGGCCAGGAGCCCCATCATCAGGGTGGAGGGCACCGTCTGCAGCAGATGGGTCATGGCGTTCAGGGTCAGCTCCACCGGAGCGCGGATCAGCTGGAACAGCGGCCGCAGGTTCTCCACCAGCCAGCCGATGCCCCCTTCCACCCAGGTATCCAGCGGCACCAGCGCCTGCTGGAAAGGATCCAGCCAGTCGATGGCGGTTGTGGTGTCGGCGGCTTCGATCTGGTTCTGCCAGTCGGTGGCCTGGGTGTCGGTACTGCCCCAGGGATCGGTCACCTCGGCGGACGCAGGCGCGCTCCAGGGGTCTGCCGCCACCTCATCGGCCCGCAGGGAAGGGCTCGCCAGCAGCACCAGGGCCAGCAGCCCGCTCAGCAAGAAATGGGGATTCATCAGCTTCATGCCGGGGTACTCCTGTCCAGGGTATTGAGCAGATTGGCCTTGGAGATGAGGCCGAGGTAAGTGCCATCCTCCTCGACCACGGGCACCTGACAGGGGGCGGCCGCCACCTGGCTGATCAGTTCATTGAGGGCGGTGTCCGCCAGAATGGGCTGAATGTCCCCCAGCAGCGCCTGCTCCAGGCTGCCTTTGGCCCTGACCGCCTGACCGAGCGACTCCACCGAGACGACCCCGAGGAAGCGGCGGCTGCGATCCACCACGTAGCCGAACTCCCGCTCAAGCTCCTTGAGCTGGCGCAGGGCGTTGCCCGGCCCGTCGGTGGTGTGTTTCTTGATGAGGGGCACCTGCTTGCGGCTGGCCACATCGCGGGCGCTGAACACATGGGCCAGATCCACACCGCGAAAGAAGGCGCGCACATAGTCGTTGGCGGGCTGGTTCAGGATCTCGTCCGGGGTGCCCACTTGCACCAGCTGGCCATCCTGCATGATGGCGATGCGATCGCCGATGCGCATCGCCTCGTCCAGATCGTGAGAGATAAAGACGATGGTGCGCTGCTGGCTGGCCTGCAGCTTGAGCAGCTCATCCTGCATCTCGGTGCGGATCAGGGGATCCAGCGCGGAGAAAGCTTCGTCCATCAGCAGGATGTCGGGGTCATTGGCAAGGGCCCGGGCCAGCCCGACCCGCTGCTTCATGCCGCCGGAGAGGGCATCCGGATAAGCCTCTATCCACTGTCCCAGCCCCACCTGATGGAGCGCCTGACGGGCGCTCTGCTGGCGCTCCGCCAGCGGTACACCGGCCAGCTCCAGCCCGAAGGCTGTATTTTCCAGCACACTCAGGTGCGGCATCAGGGCGAAGGACTGGAATACCATGCTGATCTTTTTGCGGCGCACCTGGCGCAGTTCGCGCTCCGAGATGGCGGCGATGTCCTCGCCATCGATCAGCACCTGGCCGCGGGTCGGCTCGATCAGCCGGTTGAAAAGACGCACAAGGGTGGACTTGCCCGAACCGGAGAGGCCCATCACCACGAAGATCTCCCCTTCGTTGATGGCCAGATTGACATCCTGGACCCCCAGGGTCTGTCCGGTCTTTTTCAGGATACTGGCGCGATCATGCCCTTTCGCCAGCAATTTGAACGCTTTATCCGGCTGATCGCCGAAGATTTTGTAGAGGGATTTGACCTCGAGTTTGACTGTCATATTGTCCTTTTTTCTTGGCCGACGCCTTGCCTGGCAAACCGTCGAACGTGAGTCAATTGCTTTTAACACTAAGCAATTTCACACCCAAACAAAAGAACCAATTGAAACCACACAGGAAAGGTTAAATTTAAGCCATTGATTTTTATTAGTTATTTTCATTCATAAAAATCCATTAAATCACGATAAAAACGCCTATAACAGACAAGGCCGTCACAGTAGCGATGCACTTACAGCACATTTCATTAATGATTAAAAGGCGTTAGCAGCAGGCAAAAAGAGAGGGCGGGGACGACTGCGCCCATCGGAGCAATGAATGGCCAATTCATTACATAACTAACCATTTTAATGTCACGCATCCCGGTATTGCTTCAGGCACCTTCAGCCATGCCGGTTCAGCCCCCTTCTCTTTGCGGCAACAGGGCACAAAAAAGCCCCCGGCTGTCGCAAGGGGCTCTTCATGGCATCAGAGGGCTCAGCGCCGCTGCCAGGTCTCGAAACAGTAGGGATGGGGGTTCTTCTCGTCGGGGTGATGGGACTCGCGCTCGATGCACGACCAGTCGTTCTCATCGAAGGCCGGGAAGCGGGTATCCCCCTCCACCGCCAGATCGATACGGGTCAGATAGAGCCTGTCGGCCCGTGGCAGTAGCTGGCCGTAGAGATGACCGCCCCCGATCACCATCAGCTCCGCGACGTAACTATCCGCCAGCAGGGCCAGTGCGGCCTCCACCGAGTCGATGACCTCCACGCCGTCGGCCCGGTAGTCGGGGTTGCGGCTGATCACCAGATTGCGACGGCCTGGCAGCGGCCGTCCGATGGATTCAAAGGTCTTGCGCCCCATCAACACCGGCTTGCCCAGGGTCACCCGCTTGAAGTGGGCCAGATCCGCTGGCAGATGCCAGGGCATCTGGTTGTCCAGGCCGATCACCCTGTCCTGGGCCATGGCGGCAATCATGGAAATCATCATGGGGTCAACCTCTCGCACCGTCGTCAGATAATGGGGCGGTTACGGTACACGACCAGAGAGGGGATCGCCAAACCGAAACTCAGGGCCCCCACGATAAACAGCGCCTTGAGGCCGTTCTCCACCGCGCTCTGAAGCAACTCCATGGTCACCCCGGAGATATTGAGCTCGACGATAGCGATCATGGTCTTGAACGCGTAGCTGCCCGGGATCATGGGGATGATGGAGGCGACGCTGAACACCGGGCGTGGTGCCAGCAAGCGGCGCGACCAGTAGACACAGACAAAGCCGACCGTGGTCGCCGCTGCCAGGGTGGCCCACTCGATGGGCATGCCGTAGTGGATGAGCAGGGTACGCAGGCTGTGGGCCAACGCGCCCCCCATGGCGCAATATTTGAGCATCCGTGGCGGCACGTTGAACAGCATGGCAAAGCCCACCGCCGGAATGGCCGACCAGAAGGCATCCTTGGCCAGCAGCCAGAGCAGTTCCATCATACCTTCCACCCCCAGATACCGGTCACCGACATGGCGCGCATGATCCCGATATGGTTCCACGCGCTGATGGATAGCCGGTTTGCCCCGATCAACAGGGTCGATACAACGTCAAAGATCTTCATACTTTCCACCCCCAGATGCCGGTCACCGACATGGCGA
>NZ_JBFODT010000019.1:0-64485 GCF_040908465.1 Aeromonas sp. R10-1 | reverse complement strand
CGGATCCTGGCAGTGGGGCATCTGGCAGTCGATGTCAACGATGGTGGCATCGGTCAGCACAGTGCTGAAGAAGTGCTCCTGCTTGCCCTCGACGGAGGTGCGATACCACTTCAGGGTCACTTTCGGCAGCATCTCGCCGGAGGCCAGGGAGTTGTACATCAGCGGCACGGCCTTGTTCAGGGCAACGGTGAACTTGAACGGCTTGTGGACACGCTGACCCGCCGGCTGACCGGATTGCGGATCGGTCGGCACGGTGACGACGTGCTGGAACTCTTGTACCAGCATCTCGTCTTCGTGGCCCTGCACGAAGATGTTGCCGACGGAATCGGAGGTGAAGGCACCGGCGGTGATGTTGCCCTGGGTTTTACCTTCGATGCTGATATAACATGGGGTTGGCATGGAATTGCTCCTGATGGTTGAACGGTTATGACACTCGCCCGAATCCGTTAGCAGCGTCCATGCCACTCTTTTTACCCATTACATTTCAATCAGTTATAAAAAATCCCCCCATAAGGCAGTACGCTCGGCGCAATAAGTTGTACTTTTCAACACGTTTGACCATCAGTCATTGCACTGGCAGTTCAATCTTCTGGTACGTGCGCAATTTTTTGCGCCAATCCGACGGGAACACTACTGCTCATCCACATTGGCGACGGCGGCCAGCTCTACGTTCAATCTCACCACCCCCTGTTTCAACGCCCACGAGATCGCCTGGCACTTGCTGCTGGCCCCCAGCTTGGTGACCACATTGTTCAGATGAAAGGTCACCGTGCGCGGGGTGATCCCCAGAATCTGCGCAATATCGCTCGTCTGCTTCCCTTCCGCCGCCCAGCGGCATACCTCCAGCTCGCGCAGGCTCAGGGCATCATGAGAGGACTCCCCTACCAGGCAGACTCTCACCACCGCCTCGAAGATATGCATGGATAGCCAGCTGAGAAAAGGCACCGCAGAGAGCCACTGCGCTCTGGTGCGAGGTGTGCTGGTGATCAGGGAGAGCAGGCCCACATGACCGTTGGCCCCGTGCCAGGGAAACGTAATGCCGTCGCGCAATCCCGCCTGCTGCGCGAGCGTCATCACCGCAAGGCGCTCATCGTCACAGACCCCCTGCACCATGAGATCCGCCCACAGGATGGGGGTGCTCTGTTCCATGCCGCGCTGGACGACGGGATCGATGGCAAAGAAGTTGGCCTGGGTATAGGCGTCAACCCACTCCTGAGGACAACCATTGAAGATGGTGACATCCGGTCGCTGTATGGTGCTGGGAGACATCAGGGCCAATCTGAAGTAGTCAAATCCCGCCTGTGTCGTCAACTGGCGCAGCAACGCCACTATGGTGTGCTCATCGTCGGCCTGTTCGAACCGGGAGATGAGATCTAACGCGTAGCTTGTATCCATGTTGTCGAATTGTTTTCAAATGGTGTCAGCATTGTTTTTCATGAAACCCAATGGGAGCTGAATCACGTACCAACAAATAGAAACGGAACCCGTGAAACCCTGATCTCAGGGCCCGCCACGAGCCTCAAGGGGCTCGCTCTCGGCGGGATGAAGGGTATGACTTAGAGAGAAATACCAATAACCAGAACTTAACTGCATTAAAATCACGAGTTTTTGCAAAAAACATCGCAATCATATAACAGCACTCGGCGGGGAAGGGATAATAAACTTTCCAGATGAGACCTTGATCACTGACAGGCCAATCGTTTTGTGTCCTATCTCCCCGTTTCTGGCCCTTTCGGGCTTCCCCGGCCTGGCACCGGCTGTTAACATGCGCCCCTTATGCCTGTTATGTGCTCTGGGGTGGCCGTCACGCCGCCCTGACCCTGCCCTGTGCGGTCTCTGCCGCCTGACTCCGGTTATGCCGACCGGCCGGTTTACCCGGCCATCAACAGCCAATCCAACCCTGTGATCCCCGCCATTCCCCCTGATTTGCGGGCCTGTGGCCATGGATCCTCAACGAGCGAGAAAATCCCCATGCTGGAACGTGCAAGACAAGAGTGGTTCTCCAACATACGGGGCGATCTGCTGTCGGGCATCGTCGTCGCCCTGGCGCTGATCCCGGAGGCCATCGCCTTCTCCATCATTGCGGGCGTCGACCCCAAGGTCGGCCTCTATGCCTCCTTCTGCATCGCCGTGGTCATCGCCTTCGTCGGCGGTCGTCCCGGCATGATTTCCGCCGCCACCGGCGCCATGGCGCTCCTGATGGTGACCCTGGTCAAGGAACATGGCCTGCAGTATCTGCTGGCGGCCACCCTGCTCACCGGCCTCTTCCAGATAGCGGCGGGCTACCTCAGGCTCGGCAGCCTGATGCGATTCGTCTCCCGCTCCGTGGTGACCGGCTTCGTCAACGCCCTGGCCATCCTTATCTTCATGGCCCAGCTGCCCGAGCTCACCAACGTCACCTGGCAGGTCTACGCCATGACCGCGGCCGGGCTTGGCATCATCTATCTGTTCCCGCTCGTTCCCGTGGTGGGCAAACTGCTCCCCTCCCCCCTGCTGTGCATCGTCATCCTGACGGCGGTGGCCATCACCCTGGGCATCGACATCCGTACCGTGGGCGACATGGGCGAGCTGCCCGATACCCTGCCGGTCTTCCTCTGGCCCGACGTTCCCCTTAATCTGGAGACCCTGGCCATCATCTTCCCCTACTCAGCGGGGCTGGCGGTGGTGGGACTGCTCGAGTCCATGATGACGGCAGCCATCGTCGACGAGATGACCGACACCCCAAGCGATCGCAACCGCGAGTGCAAGGGTCAGGGGATCGCCAACATCGGCGCCGGTCTGCTGGGAGGCATGGCGGGGTGCGCCATGATTGGCCAGTCCGTCATCAACATCAAATCCGGTGGCCGCGGTCGCCTCTCCACCTTCGTGGCGGGGACCCTGCTCATCCTGATGGTGGTCTTCATGGATGAGTGGATCCGTCAGATCCCCATGGCAGCCCTGGTGGCCGTGATGATCATGGTTTCCATCGGCACGTTTTCCTGGGAGTCGGTACGCAACCTGAAGAGCCACCCCCTCTCCACCAACCTGGTGATGGTAACCACCGTCGCCGTGGTGGTCGCGACCCACAACCTGGCACTCGGGGTATTCGTAGGGGTGCTGCTCGCCTCCCTCTTCTTCGCCCACAAGGTTGCCCGCGTCATGCTGGTCAAGAGCGACAGCGAGCGCAGCGGCGCCGTGCGTACCTATCTGGTGCGGGGCCAGATCTTCTTTGCCAGCGCCGAGCAGTTCCTGGCCGGTTTCGATTTCAGGGAGGAAGTGGAGAAGGTGGTCATCGACCTGACGCACGCCCACTTCTGGGACATCACCGCCATCACGGCCCTCGACAAGGTGGTCATCAAGTTCCGCCGTGAGGGGAAAGAGGTGGCGGTCATCGGCCTGAACGACGCCAGTGCCACCCTGGTCGATCGCTTTGCCATCCACGACAAACGCCAGGAGGGAGAGCCCCTGCTGGCCGAGCATTGATCCCGGCGCGCCCCAAGAGGGCGCTGCCTGCAAGCCATAAAAAAAGCCCGTCTCTCCCCATGAGATGGGCTTTTTTTGGGCTGTTGGATCACAGTCAACACACGCGCCTCGGCGCGCCCATCCCGAGCCGATGCGGCAATGCGGGGTCATGACCTGCCGTCAGGGTGCAAGAGGGGCCAGGAAAGCAGGAACAGGGTGCCGCCCCGCCCGCCGGATTGGCAGACCGCACTGCCGCCGTGGGCCTCGGCAATCGCCTTGACCACGGCCAGCCCGAGCCCGCTGCCGCCACTCTTGCGCGAGCGTGACGGATCCCCCCGGCGAAACGCCTCGAAGATATGGGCGGCGACCTCCTCGCTGATGCCGGGCCCTTCGTCTTCCACGCTCAGGATGCACTGGGCGCCAGAACGATGCAGGCGCACGGTCAGCATGCCCGGCACCGCGTGCTTCTGGGCATTTTCCAGCAGCGCCATCAGGGCCTGACGGATGCGAAGTGCATCGCAACAGACACAGAGCTCGGCATCGAGCTCCCGTTTGAGGGTGAAACCGCTCGCGGCCAGAGGGGTGGCAAACGCCTCAAGCACCACGGCAAGCTCGTCGGCCAGCCTGATCGCCTCTCGTTGCAACTCCAGGTGGCCGCTGTCGTTGAGACTGAGTACCCGCAAGTCTTCGATCAGGTGGGTCAATCCCTCCACCTGGCGCAACAAACCTTCAAAGAGCGCACGCTCTGGCGGAAATACCCCTTCGGCCAGCCCCTGCAAGCGGCCACGCAAGATGGTCACCGGGGTGCGCAATTCGTGGGCGATGGCGGCATTCCAGAACTCCCGCTCACGGGTCATGCTCTGCAGCTGTTCGGCCATGGTGTTGAAGTCCCGCACCAGTTGCGCCGTCTCCCCGATCGCCTGTTCATCCAGCGGCACGCGCGCATCGAGTTTGCCCTCTGCCACCTCTCGCAGGCTGTTCGCCACCGAATTGAGCGGGGTCAGGATGCGCCGAGAGAGGCGCACCGCCACGTACAGCGCCATCCCCAATGCAATGAGAATGGTCGAGCCAATCCAGATCATCTCGACCCTGGAGGGCATCCAGCTCTCGGAGATGCTGCCAGGCACATAGGTCACGGCAATGGCGTAGAACACATAGGTGCCGATCACCGCGAGGCAGATGATGCCGAGCGCCATCAGCCCCAGGGAGCGGATGATTTGCCTGCGCAGGCCGGGTGCCGATGTCACGCATCACCCCCGAAGCGATAGCCGACGCCCCAGACACTGGCGGGCACCCCCTGGATGCCCTGTGCCTCCAGCTTCTTGCGCAGCTTGCTGATGTGGCTGTCCACCGTGCGCTCCTGGGTATCCCCCTCCGGCAGGCAGTGGGTCAGCAGTTCGGCGCGGCTGAACACCCGCTTGGGTGCCCGCATCAGAGAGGCGAGCAACTTGAACTCGGTCAGGGTCAGATCCAGCACCTGCTGCCCCTCATCGCGGCAAATGCTGGCCTCGTGGCTCTCCAGATCGATCTGGAAGGGGCCGACCCGCAGCACCCGGGCCATGGTCTGCTTCGCAGCCTGGCTGCGTCTGAGCACCGCCTGTACCCGGGCCACCACTTCGGCCGGGTTGAAGGGTTTGACCACATAGTCATCCGCCCCCATGCGCAGCCCCATCAGCTTGTCGAGGTCCTGATCCAGGGCGGTCAGCATGATCACCGGCGTGTCGCCACGGGCCCGGATCTCGCTGAGCACCTGCCAGCCATCGACCTGCGGCATCTGCACATCCAGCAGCAGGAGATCGGGTTTGCATGTCTGGTGCATGGCCAGGGCTTCGCGGCCATCGGCGGCATGCAGGGTGCGCAATCCGTGGCGTTGCAGGTAAGCGGCGAGGATGTCGGCTATCTCGGCTTCATCCTCTGCAATCAGTACCAGTGACTGGGCCGCCAGGTTGGCGGAAGCAGGAAGATACGACATGGTCGGACTCGAAAATGGTGGGCTTGAACTTTATCACCGCCTCCATGGATTCTCCACAAAGCCTCGAATCATTCGCAATAGCCCCTCTCCATAATGCCCGTTCGATGTGCTCTCGCGGCAGCACCATGCCCGGGAGACGGTTTAACGAGGTGAGTATGATGTTTGTCAAACAGCGGTATGCGGGCGCCCTGCTCGCCGTCATTGCCGCATTCGGGTTGGCAGGTTGCGATGGGGCGACGCAAGCGCAAGATGCGCCGACCCTTCCTCAGGTGTCGGTGATGACGCTGGCAGGTCAGGACCTGGTCATCAGCGAGGATCTGCCCGCCCGGGTGGCCGCGCTGCGCAGCGCCGAAATTCGGGCCCAGATCAGCGGCATCGTGCAGCGCCGCCTGTTCGAGCAGGGCGCCGAAATCGGCGCAGGCACCGTGCTGTTCCAGATAAATCCGGCCCCCTTCAAGGCGGATGTCGACAGCGCCACCGCAGCATTGCAGCGGGCCCAGGCCGTGCTGGCCCGCGCCCGTATCCAGATTGACCGTCTGGTGCCGCTGCTGCGCACCGAGGCCATCAGCCGCCAGACCTATGACGATGCGGTCTCCCAGCGGGATCAGGCGGCCGCCGACGTGGCCCAGGCCAGGGCGACCCTGGCACGGCACCAGCTGAACCTGCAATTTGCCAGCGTGGAGGCCCCCATCGCCGGGCGCATCGATCAGGCCCTGGTGAGCGAAGGTGCCCTGGTGTCCCCCACCGACGCCACCCCCATGGCCAGGATCCAGCAGATCGATCAGGTCTACGTCGATGTGCGTCAACCGGCCTCTGTGCTCGACACCCTGCGCCAGCAGGCTGGCTCGACGACACCGGAACTGGCGGTGGACATCCTCGGCAGCGACGGCAAGCCGCTCGGCATGCAGGGACACATCCTCTTCTCCGGCATCGAGGTGGATGCCGGTACCGGTGACGTACTGCTGCGGGTACTGGTGGACAACCCGGAGCGGCGTCTCTTGCCCGGCCTCTACGTACAGGCGCGTATTCCCCGTGCCCGCTATGCCAACGCCCTGAGCGTGCCTCAACAGGCGGTGGTGCGCACATCGGGCCAGACCAGCGTGTGGGTGGTGGATGGCCAGGGGCAGGCACAACTGGTTCCGGTCAACACCGCTGAACTGGTGAATAGCCAGTACCGCATCACGTCCGGGCTCAACGCCGGACAGCGGGTGGTGATCGAGGGGATCGACCGCCTGACCCCGGGGACGCAAGTCATTGCCCATCCCTGGCAATCCCCCGCCCTCAGCCAGCAGGCTGACGCCGGTAACCGTTGAATCGGAGACATTTCATGCCGCAGTTTTTCATTCATCGCCCGGTGTTTGCCTGGGTGATCGCCCTCTTCATCGTGCTGGCGGGGGTCATCGCCATCCCCAAGCTGCCCATCTCCCGCTATCCCTCGGTGGCGCCGGTGTCGGTGACCCTCTATGCCACCTATCCGGGCGCCACGCCGCAGACCCTGAACGATGCGGTGGTGAGCCTTATCGAGCGCGAGCTGTCTGGGGTGAAGAACCTGCTCTACTTCGAGTCATCGGTAGATGCCTCCGGCAGCGCGCAGATCACCGCCACCTTCAAGCCGGGCACCGATCCGGAGCTGGCCCAGATGGACGTGCAAAACCGCATCAAGGCGGTCGAGCCTCGCTTGCCACAGGCGGTGCGGCAAACCGGCCTGCAGGTGGAGTCCGCCTCGTCCGGCTTTCTGATGATGGTCGGCATGACTTCACCGGATGGCCGCTTCGATGAGGTCGCGCTGAACGACTACATGGCCCGCAATATCGTGCAGGAGCTGCGCCGCATCGACGGCGTGGGGCGAGTGCAGCTGTTCGGCGCCGAGCAGGCCATGCGCATCTGGGTGGATCCGGGCAAGCTCGCCGCCTACGGGTTGACCATCAGCGAGGTGGCGCAGGCCATCGAGCAGCAGAACGTGCAGATTGCACCGGGGCGCCTCGGCGACGAACCCGCCCTGCCTGGCCAGCGACTGACGGTTCCCCTCACGGTACAGGGGCAGCTGACCACTCCCGAGGCGTTCGCCGCCATCGTGCTGCGGGCCGGTAGTGATGGCGCCAAGCTGGTGCTGGGTGACGTGGCCCGGGTCGAGCTGGGGGCGCAATCCTACGCCTTTTCCAACCGCGAGAACGGGGTGGCTGCCACCAGCGCCGCCATCCAGCTCTCCCCCGGCGCCAACGCCGTGCGCACCGCCGATGCGGTACGCACTCGCCTTGCCCAGCTCTCGCCAACCCTGCCGGCGGGCATGGCTTACTCCATCCCGTTCGACTCGGCCCCCTTCGTCAAGGTCTCCATCGACAAGGTGATCCACACCCTGCTGGAAGCCATGGTGCTGGTGTTTCTGGTGATGTTCCTCTTCCTGCAGAACCTGCGCTACACCCTGATCCCGGCCATCGTCGCCCCCATCGCCCTGCTTGGCACCTTCGCGGTGATGCTGCTGGCCGGTTTTTCGATCAACTCCCTGACCATGTTCGGCATGGTGCTGGCCATCGGCATCATCGTCGACGACGCCATCGTGGTGGTGGAGAACGTCGAGCGCCTGATGGCCACCCAGGGGCTATCGCCCCGAGAGGCGACATCGCGGGCCATGAAGGAGATCACCGGGGCGGTGATCGGCATCACTCTGGTGCTCACGGCGGTGTTCATCCCCATGGCGTTCGGCAGCGGCTCCGTGGGGGTCATCTACCAGCAGTTCACCCTGTCGATGGCGGTGTCGATCCTGATTTCCGCCTTCCTCGCCCTGACCCTGACGCCGGCGCTCTGCGCCACCCTGCTGCGTCCGGTCAGCCCGGATCACCATGAGAAGCGCGGCTTCTTCGGCGCCTTCAACCGGGGCGTCGAGCGGCTCACGGTGGGCTACAGCGTTCGGGTCACCCGGCTGGTCGGGCGCAGCGGACGCGTGATGGTCACCTTCGCCGCCCTCTGCGCCGTGCTGGCCATCGCCGCCACCCAGCTGCCCTCCTCTTTCCTGCCGGACGAGGATCAGGGCTACTTCATGACCTCCATCCAGTTGCCGACCGGTGCCACCAGCGAGCGCACCCTGGCCGTCATCAAGGAGTTCGAGGCCCATGTAGCCTCTCGCGAGGCGCTCGACACCAACCTGGTGGTGCAGGGCTTCAGCTTCTCCGGCGCCGGCCCCAATGCGGCCATGGCCTTCACCATGCTCAAAGAGTGGGATCAGCGCCATGGTGCCACGGCTGCCGAAGAGGCGGAGCTGGCACAGGCCGCCATGGCCAACAGCAAGGAAGGCACTGTGATGAGCCTGTTGCCGCCCGCCATCGACGAACTGGGCACCTCTTCGGGTTTCACGCTCTTCCTGCAAGACAGGGCCAACCAGGGGGAAGCCGCGCTGCAGGCCGCCCAGGCGCAGCTGCTGGCACTGGCCGCCCAAAGCGAGCTGGTGAGCGATGTCTATCCCGACAGCCTGCCCCCCGGCGAGAGCATTCACCTCGAGATCAACCGGCAGAAAGCCGAGGCCATGGGACTCTCGTTCACCAGCGTGAGCAGCACCCTGTCGGCGGCGATGGGATCGCTCTACATCAACGACTTCCCCAACGGCGGGCACATGCAGCAGGTCATTCTGCAGGCCGACGCCAAGGCGCGCATGCAGCTCGATGACGTGCTCGGCCTGCGGGTGCGCAATGCCAGCGGCGGCATGGTGCCCCTGCGGGAGGTGGTGACGCCGACCTGGCGCCAGTCGCCGCAACAGATGATGCGCTTCGAGGGCTTCCCCGCCGTGCGTCTCTCCGGGAGTGCCGCCCCCGGGGTTTCCAGTGGCGCCGCGATGGCGGAAATGGATCGCCTGGTGGCGCAATTGCCGCCAGGCTTCGCCCTGGCCTGGACGGGACAGTCGCTGCAGGAGCGCCAGTCGGCGGCCGAGGCCCCCCTGCTGATGCTGCTGTCGGGGCTGGTGGTCTTCCTGGTGTTGGCCGCGCTCTACGAGAGCTGGTCCATTCCGCTCTCCGTGATGCTGGTGGTCCCCCTGGGCCTGCTCGGCGCCGTGGCGGCGGTGATGCTGCGCGGCATGCCCAACGACGTCTTCTTCAAGGTGGGCATGATCACCATCATCGGTCTGTCGGCCAAGAACGCCATCCTCATCGTGGAGTTTGCCCGCCAGTTGCACGGCGAAGGACGCTCGCTGCTTGACGCTGCGGTGACCGCCGCACGCCTGCGTCTGCGCCCCATCCTGATGACATCGCTCGCCTTCACCCTTGGCGTGGTGCCGCTGATGCTCGCCAGCGGTGCCAGCGCGGAGACCCAGCATGCCATCAGCACCGGCGTGTTCGGCGGCATGATCAGCGGCACCCTGCTGGCCATCTTCTTCGTGCCGGTCTTTTTTGTCTTCGTCATCGGCACCCAGACGCGCATTCAGGCCTGGCGGGCACAGCGAGCACAGCACCGATCATGCTGACCGCTGCGCGGGTTTGCTGGCCCTGAGGAGGCGATGATCATGCAATGCATGCCTGGCACCATTTTGCGTTCCTTCGAAGAGGATGAGCGCGCCATGGTGCCGGGCCTGTGGTTCATGGCCGGTGCTGCGGGGCGACCCTATCGCGGGTTGCCTCTCCAGGATTTGTGACCAGCCCTCCGTCGCCGGTGCATCCTTGGTCTTCTCCAAGATGGCGATCTGCTATCTGGCACAGGGGGCTTGCACCATCCCGGGTCGGTACCGACCCAGCAGGAACCCGGCCTCAGCATCGCTCTGACGACCGACGCCATTGGCCTCATCGACTGCATGCTGTCTGCCATCACCAGTCAAGGCTGGACACTCCTGGTGCCTGAACCGCTGGAGAGGCCCCCGCAAGGTTGATGACAGCCTGAGTCTCATTCAACACACCATGAAATCGAAGTCAATTTAAGTGTTACTCAGAAATCGACACATCGCAATCACCTCCGATACATTGCAGATCTACTCCGATACTTTCCCTCTGATCGTCAGTCTCAAGATAAAAATAAAATAAACCATTAAAAACAACATCATGAGCTCTTTTTATTTAAAGATAACTCTTTCTTGCACATCCCATCAGCTGGTCATCAGGACACGTTTTCTGTGATTTGAAACACAAACTTTGATCATCACGGGGGATAAGCATTGCATTGGAAATCGATTTCAAGAAAATGAAGTCAGCATGATTTGTCTTGGCATCGATTGCATAGCGTCTGTTTGAGTCTTGACGGTTCATCGCGGTGGATATTTTTCCCATTGATTGGAGTGGTCAGTATGAATGCATCAAAAAAAGGACTTTTGGCGTCGTTGATCGCCGCTGCCCTGCTTGGCGGGTGTGGTGGGGCCGATAATATCGACTCGAATAGTGGCAACACCGGTGGTAATAACGGTGGCGACAACGGTGGCACCACGCCCCCTGGCGACAGCACCCTGATCCTGTTCGGGGTCGGTGCCAATGGGGGTACAACCCCCAGCATCCAGTCAGAGAAGGACAACTGGAGCTTGCAACCGGTCACCGCTTCTCCCGTCGCCATGACCAGCATCAGCGCCGTGCTCATCAACAATGCCGGTACCGATGACACCGCCGATGTGCAGGTAGCCGGTGACGGAGATGGCACCTTCATGCTCAAATCCGCCACCCCTCTGAACCTGAGCAAATACGCCTCCGGTTTCATCGAGTTCCAGTTGCGGACCAAGAGCAAGGTGCCGGAAGTGCTCAATGCCTCCATCGACAACGAGTATCCCAACCGCAGCAGCCTGCCCATTGCCAGCGCCCTGACCGGTTCGGGCGACTGGGAAACGCTCACGCTGCCCATCAACTGCATGAAGCCCTTCCCCGGTGCCACGGCCATCAACCTCGCCACTGTGGGCACACCGTTCCACCTGGCCACCAAAGAAGCCTTCAACTACGAAATCACCAACATCAAGTACCTGCTCACCACCTCGGCAAAGCCCGTTGTCGACCCGGTCACCTGTGAAGCGCCTGGCGGCGCTACCGACCCGGGCACAGACCCAGGCACAGACCCGGGAACCGATCCCGGTACCGATCCTGGCACCAATCCGGACACAGGCTCCGGCGTCAACAATGCCCCCGCGCTGGTGGCCACCGATGCCGCACTCTACTACTCCGGTGACAAGAGCCAGGCCTTGGACCGCAGCGCCGATTACCCGGCAGCCAGCTTCGGCGGCACCCTGACCGATGAAAACCAGGTCATCACCATGGACCTGCCAGGCAATGGCGCCGCCTTCCTCGGGACCGACAGCGCCAATGGGGATCTCTCCGCCTATCAGGACGGCGCCATGCTGCTCGACCTGAAAGTCTCCAGCTACGGTGACTCCCCCAACATCCAGATCCGCATGGACGGTACCGCAGGCCCGGACTTTGGCACCTTCTTCACCATGGACAGCAACATCGTGCCCGATGACGACACCTGGTACCGCTGCATCCTGCCGGTCGCCTCTCTCATTCCGGCGGCCAACACAGGCTCGGTGCAAAAGGCGCTCTACCTGAGCGGGGCCTGGGACTCCATGGCCGGTCTGCGCTTCGCCTTCACCAACGTGGCCCTGAAAACAGCCATCCCGGCAGACTTTGACAGCAATCAGCCCTGCCAGCAGATCAAGTGACAAGGCATTGAATCTTCGAGAAATCGATTGAAAATAATTTTCTACGGATTGGAGCAATAAGATGAAATTGAAGTCACTCGCCTTGTTTGTCGGGGCATGTTGCGGGCTGGCAGCGCCCGCAGTATCGAATGCCGCCGAGAGTTTTGGCTTCCACGGTTATATTCGTGCCGGCTCAATGTTTGACGCCAAGGACAACTTTGCCAAGGCGGGGTACGAATATGAGATGGACAAGACCATGGGGCGCCTGGGCTCCGAGCTGGACAACAGCTGGGAAGCGGGCCTGAACAAGTTGTGGGATCTGGGCAGCAACAAGTCGGTCAACATCCACTTCAAGGTGGAGTCCGATGCCGACGGCCTGCAAACCCGTGCCGCGCCTCGCGAAAGCGGTGTGTCAGAAACCTATGTGGAGCTGGGTGGCATCACCCCGACCGGGACCATGTGGGGTGGCCTGCGCTATTACGACCGCGAGAACTACATCTGGACCACCGACTATTTCTACACGGACTACTCGGGAACCGGCGTCGGCATCAAAGCCATGGAGATGGCGGGTGGCAAGTGGGACTTTGCCTATATCAACAGCAACGACACCAGCCACTCCGACCGCGCCAATGGCACTGAAGCCACCATGCACACCCTCCACACCAGCGCCCTCTACGGTGCCTGGGACATGGAGATCGCACTCAAGCAGATGCCCAGCAACGAGTTCACCGGCGACAACAAGCAATATGCGACCAAGGGGGCAGAAGGAACCGTCATCTATTCCCGCGACGACTTCTTCTTCATGCCGGGCGGCTTCTCCAAGTTCATCGCCCAGGCAGGACGTGGGCTGGGTTCAGGGGACTTGCTGGGTGCCAACCTGACCAATACCGCCATGTATCGCAAGGGCTCCCTGTATCAGAAGACACTGCAGGACAAGGCGGATGGCTATAAACCCTACCAGTCCAAGGTGATGGAAGGCGATCAATCCTACCGCCTCTTCCTCTGGGGTGGCTGGTATGGCGCCAATATTCATCTGCTGCCGACCCTCTCCTACCAGTACAACGATTACGAGCTGGGTGGCCATGACTCCTGGTATGCCGCATCTCTGCGCCCGGTATTCCCGATCAATGAGTTCTTCTCCATCCAGACGGAAGTCGGATATGTGAAAAACAACCTGATCATCGACAACGTCGAACGGGGTGGCACCTCTCACAAGGTCAGCATAGTGCCGACCTTCACCGTCAATACCGGCATGGGGCCCTCACCGGAGATCCGCATTCTGACGACCTATGTCGATCACAACAACGAGACCCCCTGGCAGGAGGACCGGGAAGATTTCCTGGTCGGTGTACAGGCGGACATGTGGTGGTAGGTTAGGTCGCGATACTTATCTGCACTATAATCTCGGGTCCCTTGGGGGACCCGCATTGCATACGAGGAAACACGATGAAGGGAACGAAGCAGTGTCTGCCTTTCCTGGTCAGTCTGCTGATGGCCGGATGCGCCGGCATGGGCCCGGAGCATTCGCCAGGATCGGCAGTCTCCGCCCTGCAGCAACAGGTTGAGCAAGGTCGGGAACAATTGTCGAACAAGGTGGCGGTCGAGTCGTTCAAGGAACTTCGCTTCCAGTCCCTCGGGCAGGAGAGCCGCTGGGTCGATGTGAGCACCGACAGCCAGGTCTATGCATTTGATTCAGGCAAAAGCTATGTAATGGCCTTCTCGCTGCCCGAAGTCAGCCAGGCAACTCGCGTCAAAATAACCATTCCGGTCGACTATACCGTCTTCCTGCCCAGCATCCTGTTGCTGGACGAGCAATACAACGCCGTTCAAACCATTCCCGGTTCCACATTCAGTTATGACGGTCGTTCGTTAATTTCAGGGCAGAACATTCAGGGGGAATTCACCATTCCGGCCCCCATCGGCAGCGCTCGGGCCGCCTATATGGTGATCTATTCCACGGCGAAGGACATGCAGGGCAGTACCCGGCTCAACCCGGACGATCTCCAGCGCGCCATGCAATATGATCGCACCACGGATGTCGCCCGCCTCATCAATGTGGAAGTGCCTCACTCTGCTACCGGACGCCTATATTTGACGCTGGACGCAGAGCCTGCTGCGAATGCGACACAGATCGCAAAAACCATATCGCCCGTGATGGCCTCACCAGATAAATCGTTGGGTGAACTGGATTATTATCAGCATATTCGAACTGCCGTTCAGAACAAAAACTATGAGCAGGCACTCGCCTGGGTCAAAGCCGCCGAGCAAGCCGGTTTTACCAAGGCAAAAGAGGTCTTTTTTGCCGTCCAGCAGTAGCATTCCCTCCCCTGGCAAGGCGCATCATCGCTTGTCACCACCAGGGGAAACGGGTATCCTAACTTGCTGATTTATTAAGAAGATATTCATATAACACTGGCCATGACCAGGGGTTTTCACAGTCGAGTACGGAGGGGGGATGTCGAAGTCAGCTCAGGAGAAAAAAGCCACTGTCTATGATATCGCCCGCCGAGCCGGTGTCTCGGCAAGCACTGTATCCCGGATATTGAACGGCTCGGCCAAAGTGGCCGCAGATAAACGTCAGGCGGTGGAAGATGCCATTCAGGAATTGAATTTTCGTCCCAACCTGATGGCGCAATATTTGAAAACGGGTCAGTCCATGACCCTGGGTGTTTTGACCCAACATGTGGAGAGTCCATTTTCCAACGAAATGTTGCGGGGTGTTGAACACACTCTTCAGGGCATGGAGTATGTGCCGCTGATTGTCAGTGGTCACTGGAATGCGGAAGAAGAAGTTGAGCGGTTGCGCCTGCTGGTAGCCCGGCGGGTTGATGGCCTTATTATTTTGACCGGCCACGTCAATCAGCAAACACTGCTCGAGTTTTCCCAGCAAATACCGATTGTGGCCACAGGTCACAATATCATGACCGAGCGGGTACACTCCTTCAGCATCAATAACCGGCTGGGTGGCTACATGGCGACTCGCTATTTATTGGATCTGGGTCATCGTGACATCGCCCATATCGTCGGTTTGCCGGATCATAACGATGCCATCGAGCGTCATCATGGCTATCGCCAGGCCCTGGTGAGCGCAGGTATCGAATATGACCCCTCCCTGGTCATCCAGGGGGATTTCGCCGAGGTCGGCGGGCTCAATGCCGTCAAGAAGCTGGTGGAGAGCGGCCGGAAATTCTCCGCCATCTTCTGCGCCAACGATCAGACCTGTTACGGGGCCATTCTGGGGCTCAAGCAGTGCGGCTTGCGGGTGCCTGAGGATGTCTCTCTCATCGGTTTTGACGACCTGCCCTTCTCTACTTATTCCAACCCGCCATTGACCACGGTACGCCAGCCCATCTACGAGATGGGGGTCAAGATGGTCAAGACTCTGTTGGGTTTGATCGAGAACACGGAGCTGAACTCGGACGAACTGCCCGAATTGAGCATTGTGGTGCGTGATACCACACTGCCCTACAAGGGGTGAACACAGACCGGGGCAGTTCCCTGCGCAGCATCAGATCCCTGCACAGCATCAGCGTAAAGCGGCCTTCGGGCCGCTTTTCTTTTGTCAGCCACCTGTCCAGCGAGCGACGAGTCCCTGCCGCCACTTCCACCTTGACTCTCTGACATAGCACAGAGACCACACACAACCTGGCGTCCCTCTTCTGCCGGCCCCCAATCCGGCCTGGCCCCATGACACCAGCCAAAGCCTGGCAATGGCAATGGCAATGGCAACCCGATGGACCCGGTCGACCTGAATGAAACAAGGCGCCTGAAGGCGCCTTGGGGTGTGTGCAGATCCCTGCGGGAGCGTGGCCACCGTCAAGGCGCTGCGAAGGGGGATTCCGTCCCGGTGGCCGCGCTGGTTGCCGGCGTGGGGAGAGGCTCGTCCGCTTCACACAGACTGGCTCTTCTCGTGGCCGCCTTCTGGGGGGGATACCAGCTTGCCAACCCCTGCTGGATGCGCGCGGCGGCCGCTTCCGGCGTCATGGTGCCGAGCACCACGGATTGCGATACCTCCGCAAGCTCTGTGGTAAGCGATGGCTCACCCCGGGTGAGGAACTGCGCCCCCAAACGCAAGGTGGAATCGCAGGTATCCCGCCAGCCCATCATGGTGCTCGCCACCGGATCCTTGAGCTCGAAGAAGTGGTTGGAGAGGGAGAAAAAGCCGGGCACCGAATTGGAGAAACGCTCGGCAAAGTCGGCGTTTGCCATCCACTCCACCAGTTTCAGAGCGGCCTCCTTGTTCGGGCTGGCGGCATTGATGCCGATCCCCATGTCGGTGTGATCGGTGAAATAGCAGGTGTCCCCCTCCCGTGCAACGGGGGGCGGGAAGGCACCAAAATTGACCTTGCCGGTGAACTGGGCCAGCGACCAGGAGCCCGCCACTATCATGGCGGCCTTGCCCGCGGCAAAGACACCCACCGCCTGTGCTTCGGTGGCATCGGCCGGATGATCCCCTATGTAGGGCCGCCAGCTCGCCAGCTCACGAAACGCCGCCACATAAGGGGTATCGGTCACTCGCGCCTGACCGTTGATCAGCGCCAGGCGGCCATCTTCCCCATGCCAGTAATTGGGACCGATATTCTGATAACCAAGCTCGGAGACCACCCAGCTGTCGTGAGCCGCCAGTGCCAGCGGCAGATAGCGGCCATCCTGCTTCACCTTCTCCAGCACGGCGAAGAAGTCGGCACGGGTTCGCGGCGGTGTCAGCCCAAGGGCGTTGAAGATATCGACATTGAAGTAGAAACCCTGGATCACGGAGGCAATGGGCAGGCAGAAGGTCTGGGCCCCGGAGTCGGTCTGCCAGGCGGCCTTGGCAAAGCTCGGGAAGTTCTCCATCCCGGGCAGGTCCGTCAGATCCAGCAGATGCCCCTGCTGGAACAGCCGCAGGGACTGATCATAAGGACGGCAAGTGATGAGATCCCCTGCCTTCCCCGCCGCCAGCCGCTCGGCAAGCTCCCGATCGTAATCCGCCGAGCGCTGCGAATGCAGCTTAAGGGTGATCTCGGGATGGATCGCCTGAAAACGGGGCAGAAACTGCTCCTTCCAGAGCGCCTCGTCATCCACGCGCCAGGTTTCCAGCACCAGCTCCTGGGATACCGCCGCCGTACTCAGCCCCCAGACCAGCAGGGCACTCACAGATTTCCACATCGCCTCTCTCCTACACCTTGAAACGGGCCACCAGACTCTGCTGCTGGCTGGCCAGCCCCGACAACACCTCACCACTGCTCGCCGATACCCGGGACGCCTGCTCGGTCTCGTGAGCCACGTCTGCGATGGCCGCCACGTGCTGGGCCACTCCCTGACTCACCGAAATCTGCTCCGCTGCGGCATAAGCCATGTGATCCGCAATCTCCTTGATGGCCTCCATGCGCGAGGCGATCCCCCCCAGGGCACTCTCGACATCCCGGGTCTGCTGCACACTCTGCTGGGTCTGCTCATGGCTCTGGGCCATCACGCTCGCCACATCGCGGGCGCATCCCTGCAGGTTGTCGATCATCACCTGGATCTCCTGGGTCGCCCCTTGTGAACGGGTAGCCAGCGCCCGCACCTCCTCGGCCACCACGGCAAAGCCCCGCCCGGCCTCCCCGGCACGGGCCGCTTCGATGGCCGCATTGAGGGCCAGCAGGTTGGTCTGTTCAGCCATGCCACGGATCACCTCGAGAATGTTGCCAATGTTGCTGCTGTAGCCTTCGAGCTTGCGGGTGATCGCCATGGCCCCGGCGATGTCGGTCGCCAGTTGCTCGATGCCATCCCGATTGGCCTGCATCAGATGACGTCCGCGCCGGCTCTCGTCATTGGCCTCCCCCACCTCCCGACGAACATGATCGCTCGAGCGCGCCACTTCGGTCGCACTGGTCTCCAGCTCGAAGATGGCGGCCGCCACCTGATCGGTCTGGGCCTTCTGCGCCTGCACCTGCGACATCACCTGCTCGCCGATCTCCGCGGTCTTGCGCGTCTCGCTCACCAGGTACTCAGAGCCGGTCTGGACCTCCATCAGAAGCGTCTTAGTGTGGTGGGCCAGCTGGTCGATGGAGTTCGCGACCTCACCAAGCTCGTTCCTGGCGGGGTAGCGAACCCGCAGCGTCATGTCCCCTTGTGCCATCAGACCGAGAACCCGATTGATCCGCACCAGCGGCACCTGGATGCTGCGGGCCGTACTCCAGGCAACAATGAGGGCGATGAGCACGGAACACAGGGCCACCATCACGATCCAGGTGCGGGCGCTGTCAACCGCGACGTCGGCACTCAGCCTGTCCTCCTGCATGCTCTGGTTGCTGATGGCGATAAGCCTGTCCAGGACCTCCCCCAGTTGCTGGCTCTGCGCCTCCTGCTGTTCACGCAAGCCATGGAGTTGCTGGCTGATTTGCTGACGGCGCACCAGGGTGGCAATCAGCCCCTTGTCGCCAAATACCAGCTGGGGAATGCGCGCCACATGGCGGGTGAACCTGGCCTTGACGTCATCGGGGACAACAATCCGCTCCAGACGCTGGTTCGCAATGTCGATGTCTTTGGCCAGCACCCCCTGTAGCGCCACCAGATCCGTGTTGCCGTCGGCACGCAGGATCAGCTTGAGATCCCGTGCAATACCGCTGGTGATGAGCTCCGCCTTGTTCTGCAAAGAGCGCCGACCCGCCGTGTAACGCACCAGCAGGTCTGCCGCCGAACGGTAGTTGTCGTCCAGGTGCAGCAGCTCGCTCCGCATCCGTGCGAGCACCCGCTCCAGCTCGACCGACTCTTCGTGCAGGCTCATCAACTGCTCAGAGATGGTAAACAGCCGGGGGGCCTGGTCGGTGACCCGGGCGAGTTGCCGCTCACTCTCGGTATCGAGTGTCAGGGCCGCGAATGCCTTGATGTGCTGCTCATAGCGGACCTTGTCATGGGCAACACGCTGACGGGACTCGGGGAACGCCGACGTCTCCCGGATGGCGAGATGCGCCAGGCTGTCCCTGTCAGCCATCAGCAACGCGGCGCGCAGCCGGCTGGCGGTCAGGGCCTGAGGCGTCGCCTCCTCGGTCACCTGCTGGAAACGACCGTGAATGGAGGTCGTCTTCAGGTAACTGATGGCCCCGAGCAATAGCAACAGGGCCAGCAGCAGCGTAAAGCCCAATCTGATCCGCTGTACGATCGACATCCTTCTCTCCCACCTCTCCCTCCGCATCGGGGCGGAGCCGGTTATCAAGGCACCAGGAGCCCGACAGGCATCCTGGTGCATCTGGCTGACGGCTTATCGACTCAACCTGCCCTGGCAATCGAGCCTGACCACTTCCCCTGAGGCCCCCAGCAGAGAAGCCGGTACCCAGCGTACGGTCGCCATGTCGATGCGTGCCTGTCCACTGGTGCCCAGGATGAAGGGGGTATTGACCTTCGCGAAGTCCATGCCCTCTTCGAGGCAGCGCAGGGGCAGACTCAGGGTCACCCACTTCTGCGGGGGCAACTGGCGCAAGGCCGGAGCAATCTCGATAGACTTGCCGCAGGGCCAGCCACACTGCAGCCCCAGCGTCATGTCCCCCGCTGGCGCCTGCTGCACCCGCAGCGTCACCTGCAGCTCGCTCTCTCCCTTCAGGTAGGTGCGACGATCCGCCCCCTTGACCTGGGTGGTCTGCAACTGGATCGTGGCCCCGGAGTCGACACCCGGCTTGTTCGCCCCGAGGAAGGTGACCGCTCGCGCATCCTGCTGGCGCAGGTAGTCGATGGGCTGAACCTTGATGAAGGTCATCTCGGTCACGCTGTTGCCGGAGACTTCAGTCCCCGTCCAGTTGCTGGCATCCCCCATGCGCAGACGGTGTTCTTCACCCGCCTTTGGCCCGAACAGCTCGAGCACCTTGTCAGCGGCGCTCAGTTTGGCGGGGTCGCTCTCGTTGCAGCCGAAGGTACGATTATCCAGGGTCAGGGTATTGAGGTTGCTGACCCGGGCCGCCACAGGGGAAGGCTTGCCGTAGCTGAGCCCGTAGCCATAGGGGAAGAGCGGTGCGTACTCACCCGCAGGATCCTGCTCGAAGGCTGGGCGCTGCCAGCCCGGGATATGGGTGGGCGTGCGATTGATGGTGGTGGCGCACTTGCTGAAGGGCCATGAGAAGGAGAGGCGTCCCTGGAAGTCATGGGCCACCTTGCCCTTGGCATCCTTGAACAGCAGATCGGTGATCCCCTCCCCCTCGGTGCCCGGCAGCCAGGCGGCGACAAAGGCGGAAGAGAGATTGAGCTCCTCATTGACGTAGAGCGGACGTCCGGAGAAAAGCACGGTCACCACGGGGATGCCGGCCGCCTTCAGCCGCTTGAGGGTCAACAGGTCCTCGTGATAGCTGCTCTTGAGATCCCCATAGGCAAGGGTCTTGTTGTCAGGAATGTCGCCGAACCACTCGGCATAGGGATCCTCCCCCATGACCAGGATGGCGACATCGGGCTTGGCTCCCGCAAACTCACCGGATCCCGTGCTCACCTGCACATGATCCGCACCGACGGTGGCGGTCACCGCATCCAGCACGCTCTGGGCACCGGGGAAATCACCGCGCCCGTTCTCGCTGCCTTGCCAGGTCAGGCTCCAGCCCCCCACCTGCTTGCCCAGATCGTTGGCGGCGCTCCCAGCCACCAGCACCCGGCTCTGCCGGCTCAGGGGCAGGATCCTGCCCTCGTTCTTGAGCAGCACCAGCGACTTGCGTACCGCCTCCCGGGCCAGCGCCTTGTGCGTCACGGCACCAAGTTCACCCTGCTTGCCCGCCAGCTCACGGGCCGACGGCATGGGTTTCTCCCACAGCCCGGCCCGCATCTTGACCCGCAGGATACGCGTCACGGCATCGTCGATCCGGCTTATCGGGATCTGCCGGCTCGCCACGCCATCGAGCAGGCTCTGGCGAAACTCCATCCAGTCCTTGCGCGCCGTGACCATGAAGATGTCGACCCCGGCCAGCACCGCAGGCAGGCAGCTCCCCATGGTGCAACCGGCGATCTCGCTGTGACCGTTCCAATCAGAGACGACAAGGCCATCAAAGCCCATCTTGCCCTTGAGCACGTCGGTCAGCAGATAGCGGCTGCCGTGCAGCTTGCCGTTGTACTCAACCCCGTCTTCTGGCAGCACGTCGCGGTTGAGCTCGTTGTGCCAGCTGTTGAACGAAGCCATGACCACCTGGGCACCGGCATCCAGCCCCGAGAAGTAGCCCACCGCGTGCAGGTTGCGCAGGTCCTCTTCCGAATAGAAGTTCTGACCCCGGTCGACCCCGTTCAGGGTACCGCCGTCCCCCACGAAGTGTTTCACGTTCGAGATGACATGGCGCTGGCCGCGCAGATCCGTCGCGGAACCTTGCAGGCCACGCACCATCTCGCCAGCATAGTGATAGACGATGGCGGGATCTTCGGAATAGCCCTCATAGGTCCGGCCCCAGCGATCATCCCTCGGCACCGCCACCGTCGGGGCGAAGGTCCAATCCAGCCCGGTGGCGGCCACTTCCCGCGCCGTCACCTGGCCGATACGGTAGATGAGATCCGGATCCCGCGCCGCCCCCAGGCCGATATTGTGCGGGAACAGGGTCGCCGCGAAGACGTTGTTGTGGCCGTGCACCGCATCGGTCGCCCACATGAAGGGGATGCGATACCCCCTGCCCTCAAAGCCCGCTTCTGCCGCCTGCCAATAGGTGTCGGCCTGGTGTGCCCAGTCCTGGGCCGACGCGTGTTTGTTGTTGCCGGGCCAGCCACCCCCCCCGTTGAGGACGGAGCCAATCTTGTAGCGCGTCACCTCCTCAGGTGTCACTTCACGAAAGTCGGGCTGGATCATCTGGCCCACCTTCTCCTCCAGGGTCATCCGGGAGAGCAGAGCCTGGATCTGGCGCTCCATCCCCTCGTCCCTGGCTATGGCGCTGTGGATCTGCGGCCAGGTGGAAAAATAGGGCATGGTCGACAACTCATCCGCCATCCCGGCACTCCAGATGCCGCACCCCACGAATAGGCAGGTCATAGACCTGGTGAGACCTGTAGTTTTACGCATTTTCCTTATGACTCTCCGGATGTTCTCGTTCATCGCCTGGACTCATCGTTCATGGCGAGTCGTCTTGAAAAACAGTCAAATTTGAAATCGATTGCAAGAATATTAAATGGTAAACAGAAATCTCTTCGTCATTCCAGCAGTATCTTTGTCATGCCATGACAAAGATCCCGCTGAAAGAGAAAATAGTGATGCAACTCACAAACTCGGGGGCGTGCCTCATCAGCAGAATACCCAGGAAGGAACAGAGAGAACGGGTAGACTCATGTCAGAAAAATCAACAAAATAAAATTAAAACAATAATTTAAATGCAATCCACCACATTGATTTGCCGCATGATCTGCCTGGAACGACACCGATATGGCCAAACGGCTGGGGAGTCAGAGGAATGTTGAAAGGATTCAATGGAATTCAATTCAAGTGCATGAATATATCAATAAACGAAAATTTGCCGTCTCCATCACATTTCATAAAAGCAAACTTGATCTGCCAAAAAATTTACTGTTACCTGAATCATGAAATCGATTTCCACTCAAGGATTGTGTGTGAATCTTGACAGTGAAATGCGGGCCGCAGGATGACTCGGTCATTTTCTGCGTGAGTGCGAAAATCGACGCCATTATTTCCGTCTGTGATCAAAGGGGTAACAATGAAAACATCTCGGCTTAGTGCCCTGACGCTTGCCATGTCTTGCGTCATTGGCTTGCATGGCTGCTCCCTGCCCAGCGCAGGAGCATCTGGTTCAGCTACCTCCTCGGCATCTGCCGGACCTGTGGGTGAATTGCTGACCAATGGGGGCTTCCAGGGAACCGATGGATGGTGGACGGCCGGGGGGACCCTGAACGCCGAGAACCAGATGGGCTGTATCACCTTCACCGAGTCGGGCTCCAATCCCTGGGATGTCATCCTGGGTCAGTCCAATCTCGGCCTGGTGCAGGGGCAAACCTACAAACTCCATTTCACTGCCATGGCCAAGAGCGACATCAACGTCAAGGCCCTGATCCAGCATGATGGCGCCCCTTACACCAACTACATGGTGCAGGACCTCGCCCTCGGCAGCACGCCCAAACCGTTCGATATCCAGTTCACACCTTCTGCCACTGACGAGAAGACCCAGTTCCAACTTCAGATGGGCACCCAGACACCGACCACTGTCTGTATCGGTGAAGCGACGCTATCGGGCCCCTCCTTGATCAAGAAATCGGAGCTGGGCAGCGTGCGCGTCAACCAGGTCGGCTATCTGAGCAAGGCTCTGAAACGGGCGACCATCGCCACCGACAGCAAGGACGCGCTCCCCTGGACCCTGCGCAATGCCCAGGGTGAGACCATCGCGGAAGGCAAGACCACGCCCTTTGGCCTGAATGCCGCATCCGGCGAGAACGTACAGATTGCCGACTTCAGTCAGGTCACCACCCCGGGCACCGGCCTGGTACTGGAGGTCGCCGGCCAGAAGAGTCATCCGTTCAGCATCGGCGATGACATCTATCACACCATGAAATTCGATGCCCTCTCCTTCTTCTATCAGCAGCGTAGCGGCATCGACATCGAAGCCAAATATGTCCAGCGCCCCGACCTTGCTCGCCCGGCAGGACACAAGCCCGAGAACGTAACCTGCTTCAACAAGCAGGACGCCAAGGGCAACCAGTGGCCTGGCTGTGGCTTCACGCTGGATGTGACCGGCGGCTGGTACGACGCCGGCGATCAGGGTAAGTACGTGGTCAACGGGGGGATCTCGGTATGGACTTTGATGAACCTTTATGAACGGGAGCAGCTGGCGAAAGAGGGTGACAAGAGCGCCTTTGCCGACGGCAAGGTCAAGATCCCGGAACAGCACAACGGCTACAACGATCTGCTGGACGAGTCCCGCTGGATGATGGAGTTCTTCCTCGCCATGCAGGTGCCCGAAGGCAAGAAGGCCTGGGTGCCGGTAGGCGATCAGTCCAAGCAGCTCGACAGCCTGAAACTGACCGAGATCGATGCCTCCGGCATGGTCTTCCACAAGGTCGCCGACGAAGCCTGGACCGGGATGCCGCTCCCGCCCCACAAGGATCCACAACCCCGTTTCCTGAGCCACCCCAGCACGGCTGCGACTCTGAACCTGGCGGCCACCGCCGCCCAGTCCGCTCGCGTATGGAAGGAGCTGGATCCGGCCTTCGCACAGCGCAGCCTGCAGGCAGCGGAACGAGCCTGGAAGGCGGCCAACCGCCATCCGGACGTCTATGCCTATGACAACTTTGTGGGATCCGGTCCCTATGATGACACCAACCTGAAGGACGAATTCTACTGGGCTGCCGCCGAGCTGTTTGCCACCACCGGCAAAGCCGAGTACAAGCAGGCCGTCCAGCAGTCCCCTCTCTATCTGGCCGCCCCCAAGGGGGATCGCAGCGCAAGCGGTGATCTCTACTGGCAGGATCTCAGCAGCGCAGGGACCATCACGCTGGCCATGGTGCCCAACAAACTGGGCAAACAGGAAGTGGAGAAGGCGCGCGCCGCTATCATCGCCGCAGCTGACGGCTACCAGAAGAGCGTGGCGACGGAGGGTTACCTTATCCCCTATCAGGCGACCGAATACCCCTGGGGCTCCAACTCCAACCTGATGAACCGCAGCATCTTCCTCGGGTTGGCCCATGACTTCACGGGAGAGCGCAAATACCTGCAGGCCATGTCCGATGCCATGGACTATGTGCTCGGCCGCAACCCCCTCGACCAGTCCTATGTGTCGGGCTACGGCAGCCGTCCGCTGAAGAATCCGCACCACAGGTTCTGGGCTCACCCCATCGACCCCGCGTCTCCCCTGGTACCACCAGGTGTACTCTCGGGCGGGCCGAACTCCATCAACTTCAGCGATCCCGTTGCCTCCACCCTCAAGGGCAAGTGTACCGGCCAGACCTGCTGGAAAGATGAGATTGGTGCCTGGACGCTGAACGAGGTCACCGTCAACTGGAATGCCCCCTTCTTCTGGACGGTCAGCGTACTGGATGAAGGTGGATTGACCCGCTGATCACCCTTCCAATGCTCCGTCCCCGTGACGGAGCATTGTTTTACTCCCCTGCCGACCTTCCCCAGGACAGCTCCCGCACCGGTCGCCGCCCTCCGCTTTACGTTTTCCATTCCCCTTTTCCGTCATCATTCAGAGGCTGACGGCAGCAGAACCCTCTCTTATCGATCATTTCATTGCATCTGACCGCACCTTCGCAACCCTGCCTTTTACATGTCCGTCTCTTGGCCACCTTATTTGCGCATCCACTTGATCCCTCATTTGCCATCAGATCTGCTGACGCCATCTGGGCATCACCCGCTCCCCGCCTCTTCTACAGTGCCCCGCGCGCGAAGCAGGCGGGAAAGCAGGATACCCGGCTCCTGAATCGGGTTTCGTGACCCTCAGCGAGAACCACAAGGCAACCCCAGGCTGAGCCCGCCATCTGAGCAAGACACTGTACAGAGCCCCTTAGCCGCCACCATGACCCCCTGCCACAAGAGGGTGAAGGAGCACGGCGATGGGCTCGGTTACCCGGGGTTGCTGGCATGGGCGCCGGATCGACACCATGCCGGAAGCGCCCCCTGCATCATGCAGGGGTGCAGGAGTGCAGGAGTGCAGGAGTGCAGGAGTGCAGGAGTGCAGGAGTGCAGGAGTGCAGGAGTGCAGGAGTGCAGGAGTGCAGGAGCAGCATGAAAACCACGACAGATTTGAAATCGATATTTCAAAATGCCAAGTCGAATAAACATGGCGCAAACCACATCATAAAAACAATTACAATTAACTGATAAATAACGATATTTTACTTTATCGACCTTATACCAGATATCCATCAAGTGATCGCGATCACAATTACAAAACCCTACTCGTGAAATCGATTTCCCACTTTGTTGCATCGATCTATAGTGAGCCCAGCTTAATAACTGAGGAATGATCATGAAAAAAATCATGTTGTGCTGCTCTGCCGGGATGTCCACCAGCCTGCTGGTGAAAAAAATGCTGGTAGAAGCCGAAAAACGGGGCCTGGCTGCCGAGATCAAGGCTTTTGGCGCATCGGAGTTCGATGACCAGATGCCCCATTACCAGGTGGTCTTGCTGGGACCGCAGATCAAGTACATGCAACCGGAGTTGCAAGCCAAGGCGGCGGCTCACGGCATCAAGGTACAACCTATCGACATGATGGATTACGGCATGCAGCGCGGCGACAAGGTGCTGGACTACGCCCTGTCCCTGATTGGTTAAGCGTGCTCACAAGGAAGGACACACACTATGAGTTCACTCTATGGGATGCTGGTCAAGTTGATCGAACAACGGATCGGCCCATTGGCAGGAAAACTGGGCCAGCAACGCTATGTTCTGGCCATCCGTGACGGTTTTATTGCCGCGCTGCCGTTCATGATCGTCGGCAGCTTCATGCTGGTCTTCATTTTCCCACCCATCTCCAGCGAAACCACCTGGGGCTTTGCCAGAGCCTGGCTGGACTTCTCCAACACCTATCGTGCCGAACTCATGTTGCCCTTCAACATGAGCATGGGGCTGATGACGGTCTTCATTTCGGTGGGCGTCGCATCCAGCCTGGCCAAGCAATACTCCCTGGACCCCATCACCACAGGTCTACTCTCCCTGATGTCGTTCATGCTGGTGGCGGCGCAATATAAAGACGGCACCATCTCCACCCAGTATTTCTCCGGTCAGGGCATCTTTACCGCACTCATTTGTGCCATCTATTCGACCGAGGTCTACGCCTGGCTCAAGCGCAACAACATCACCATCCGTCTGCCCGAGCAGGTTCCGATGGGAGTGGCGCGGTCCTTCGAGGTGCTGATCCCGGTCCTGGCGATTATCCTGACCCTGCACCCCTTCAACATGCTGCTGCAGGAAACCACTGGCATGATCCTGCCCGAGGCGATCATGTCCATGCTCAAACCGCTGGTGGCGGCTTCCGACAGCCTGCCTGCCGTCTTGCTGGCGGTGCTGTTGTGCCAGATCCTCTGGTTTGCCGGTATCCACGGCACCATGATCGTCACCGGCATCATGAACCCCTTCTGGATGGCAAACCTGGCCAGCAACCAGGCCGCATTGGCCGCAGGTCAGGCCATTCCCCACACCTTCCTGCCCGGTTTCTGGGATCATTTCCTCTTTATCGGCGGCGTGGGCTCCACCTTGCCACTGGCATTCCTGCTGATGCGCAGTCGTGCCGTGCACCTGCGCACCATAGGGCGAATGGGCGTGGTCCCCGGGTTCTTCAACATCAACGAGCCGATCCTGTTTGGTGCTCCCATCATCATGAACCCGGTCTTCTTCCTGCCCTTTATCCTGGTGCCGGTGATCAACGCCATCCTGGCCTGGTTCGCGGTGGATCTGGGTCTGGTTGAGAAGGTCGTGATGCTGACCGCATGGACCACACCGGCCCCCATCGGCGCCTCCTGGGCGACCAACTGGGCCTTCAGTCCGGTCATCATGTGCTTCATCTGCATGGGGATCTCCGCCCTGATGTATTACCCCTTCGTGCGGGCTTACGAACGCACCCTGCTCAAGCAGGAAGCCGAGACGGCTGAAGCGGAAGAAGCCGCCAGATCAGAAAAAGCAGACACAATCACACCGATTCAGAGTCAGGCGTAAGCGCCAGGCGTGCGGGCGCCACGCCGCCTGCACGCCGGTCATCAAGAGGAAACTGCAATGCAATATACATTCCCCGAAGGCTTCTGGTGGGGTAGCGCCTCGTCGGCCGCACAATCGGAAGGGGCTGCCAATGTGGGCGGCAAGGCACCGACTATCTGGGATCACTGGTTCGAGACGGAGCCACACCGTTTCCACGGTCAGGTTGGCCCGGCCAACACCTCCACCTTCTACGATCGTTATCGTGAAGACATCGCATTGATGGAACAGATTGGCCACAACAGCTTCCGCACATCCATCTCCTGGGCCCGGTTGCTGCCGGATGGTCACACCGTCAATCAGGAGGCCGTCGACTTCTACAACAAGGTTATCGATGAGCTGCTGGCCAAGGGGATCAAACCCTTCATCGGCCTGTTCCACTTCGACATGCCGATGTACTGGCAGGAGCAGGGGGGCTGGGAGAGCCGCGAAACCGTGGCGGCCTATGCCGAGTACGCAGCGCTCTGCTTCAAACTGTTCGGTGATCGCGTCGCCTGCTGGATGACCTTCAATGAGCCCGTTGTGGTAGTGGAAGGAGGGTATCTGTATGACTTCCATTACCCGAACCAAATGGACTTCAAACGGGCAGCCCAGGTGGCCTATCACATGATGCTGGCCCACAGTCTGGCGGTGAAGCGTTATCGCACACTCTCCCTGCCCGGCCAGATCGGCATCGTCCTGAACCTGACCCCCTCCTATCCGCGCTCTTCAAACCCGGCAGACTTGAAGGCCTCGTTCATTGCCGACCTGTTCTTCAACCGCGCCTTCCTCGATCCTGCGGTAAAGGGGGTTTATCCCCAGGAGCTGATCGATATCCTGCGCGAGCACGATCAGATGCCCGTGGTGCAAAGCGGCGACTGCGAACTGCTGGCCGCCGGCAAGATCGATCTGCTCGGCATCAACTACTACCAGCCGCGGCGAGTGAAGGCACGCATGACGGCCATCAACCCGGACTCCCCTTTCCTGCCTGACTGGTTCTTCGAGAATTACGAGATGCCAGGCCGCAAAATGAACCCTTATCGCGGTTGGGAAATATATGAGCGCGGTATTTATGACATATTGATCAACCTGCGCGACAACTATGGAAATATCCCAAGCTATATCTCCGAAAACGGTATGGGTGTCGAAGGGGAGCACAGATTTATTGGTGAAGATGGTCAAGTAAAAGACGATTATCGTATCGACTTCATTCGCGGCCACCTCCAGTGGATTCATACCGCCATTGCCGAAGGAAGTAATTGCCGTGGTTATCACCTGTGGACCTTTATTGACAACTGGTCCTGGATGAATGCCTACAAGAACCGTTATGGATTCATCAGCCTTGATTTGGAAAGCCAGCAGCGCACCGTCAAGAAAAGTGGTGAATGGTTCGCCAGCGTCTCTCGTAATAATGGATTTTAAGGAGTCATAAATGATGGATCTTGAAGAAGCAGTCATGGGCATCATCGTCAATGCCGGCCAATCTCGCAGTCTCTGTTTCGAAGCCCTGCGTCAGGCTCGTGCTGGCCAGTTCAGCGAAGCGGATGCCTTGCTGCTCCAGGCCACCGACGCGGGGAAGGCTGCCCATGCCGTACAAACCAAACTGATTGAAGCCGATGAGGGCGAAGGCAAGACCAAGATGACACTGGTCATGGTACATGCCCAGGATCACCTGATGACCTCCATTCTGTGCCGCGAACTGGCCACCGAACTGGTCGAGATCTATCGCCGCCAAGCCAGCTGATTTTAACTCATCGGATCGGGAGTCCGTGCTTTTGCCACCGTTATATACGGTGGCTTTTTTATTCTGGTTATACCAGCCAGCCGTCATGTCTTTCATACCTTTTTCAGGCAATTTCAAAAATATGAAACTGTCATGACGCGATACCAGTATAAGTTTCAACATCTGTTTATGGCTATTCTGATGCTGCTTGTAGTCATCAATAAAACACTCATTAATAAACACACAGGAATGTGGATAATATGCGTAAACTTGGACTGATGTCAGTATTGCTGATGGCGGGAGGATTATATTCCACTCAGGCATCGGCATGGTGGTGGAGCAATCAGGATTGGCAGGTCTCTGATGGTTGGCGCAATGGCGGGTCAGAATTTGACTGCACCTGGCGCGCCGCCAACGTCTGGATGGAGTCCGGCACGGCCATCCTCCATGCGAAATCCGACAAAGGAAACAAGAGCTGCGCTGAGCTGCGAACCTACAACTACACCCGCAAGGGTCGTTATGAGGTGCAGATGCAGGCAGGATCGGTGCCCGGCACCATCAGCTCCTTCTTTACCTATACCGGAGATGCAGGCACCAGCTCTCACTATGAAGTCGACATCGAGCTGATGGGGGGCACCAACCTGCTCCATACCAACGTCTGGATCCAGGGGCGTCAGTATCCCCAGGACATCGACCTGGGCAAGTACGGTATCTCCATCTGGAACATGGAGCGCTACGCCTTCAACATCGACGAGGCGGGAGTCACCTGGCAGGTCTTCAGCCGCACCCAGAACAAATGGGTGAGCGTGCGCCGCGAGAGCCGCCCCGTCACCAGCTGGATGCAGACGTTTGTGAATAACTGGATCAGCGCCAACCCGAGCTTCCCGCCCAGCTCCTACAACGGCCAGCCCGTCTACGCCAAATACAAGTACGCCAATGTGACGCCCTGGGAGTGATCGCGATGGTCAACTAAATCCGGGCACACGGTGGCATACCCAAAACCGAAGACACAAAAAAGCCCAACTGAATAAATCAGTTGGGCTATATGGATGGCGGAGGAGGTGGGATTTGAACCCACGGATGGTCGCCCATCGCCGGTTTTCAAGACCGGTGCATTCAGCCGCTCTGCCACCCCTCCGCAGCAGTGCGACGCATATTACCCATGCCTCCAGCCCTTGTAAATCCCCACTCCGTTTGTTTGCCCATTTATTGGGCTATCTGGCGCACAAAACCGGCAAAACCGCTGCAAACCGTGCTTTTTCAAGCGGATGGCTTGACTTGAAAACAGACTCACCCACTATAGGGGCCACTACCACATCCCCAGCAAGATGGACTTATGAGAATCAAACATGCCCTGTTCGCCGCCCTGACCGGCGCGACCCTGCTTGCGGCGCCCGTGCAGGCGAGCGAGCTGACCAAGAGCGATGTCGAGCAGATCGTGCGCGACTATCTGGTCAAGAATCCGGAGATCCTGGTCGAGATGTCCAACGCCCTGCGTGCCAAGCAGGAGAGCCAGCAGGCCGAGAACGACAAGACGCTGATAGAAGCCCATGCCAAGCAGCTCTTCGCCAACCAGGATCCCGAGAGCGGCAATCCCAAGGGCAGCCTGACGGTGGTGGAGTTCTTCGACTACAACTGCGGCTACTGCAAGCGCGCTCATCCCCTCATTCAGCAACTGCTCTCTGAGGACAAGGAGATCCGCTACATCTACAAGCAGTTCCCCATCCTGAGCGAAACCTCCTACTACGCCGCCCGCGCGGCGCTGGCGGTGAAGCTCGGCCAGCCCGACAAATACCAGACCTTCCACGACAAGCTGTACGCCCATCAGGGGCCCCTCTCCGACGAAGCCCAGGTGAAAGACGTCGCCAGGGCCGCCGGCGTGGACTGGAGCAAGGTAGAGGCGAAGATCAAGGACGGCAGCATCGATCAGAATCTGGGTACCAACCGGGCGCTGGCCGAAGCCATGGCCATTTCCGGCACCCCGGCCTTCATCATCGGCGATCAGATCCTGCGCGGCGCACCGCGGGATCTGGCCAGCCTCAAGGCCATCATCAAGGATGTCCGCGCCGGCAAGAGCATTCAGTAACCCGCGCGTTGTTCATGAAAAAACGCCCCGGCATGCCGGGGCGTTTTGCTATTCAGGCTGCAAACCATCAGGCCTGATGGGCCGTCGCGAGAAGCTGTCAGCAAGGCGAAGAGCAGTACAGGGACCCGAGTTTATATGAATAAATGAGGTTCCTGAGCAGCCCATGACCCTTGATCACGGCTTCGCAGCAGGGCCATAACCGTTCGGGTTCTGGCTTTGCCAGCGCCAGGTATCCACCATCATCTGCTCCAGACCCCGCTCAGCCTGCCAGCCCAGCTCGTCACGGGCCAGGGCCGGTTCAGCCCAGCACTCGGCAATGTCGCCGGGGCGACGGGGCTTGATCTGGTAGGGAATTGCACGGCCACTGGCTGCCTCGAACGCCTTGACCATCTCCAGCACGGAATAGCCCTGACCGGTGCCGAGGTTATAGGTGAAGACGCCGGTATCACTCTTGATGCGGGCCAACGCTTTGAGGTGACCGATGGCGAGATCCACCACGTGGATATAGTCGCGCACCCCGGTACCGTCCGGCGTCGGGTAGTCGTTGCCAAAGACCCCCAGCTCCTTGAGCTTGCCCACGCCGACCTGACTGATGTAAGGCAGCAGGTTGTTGGGGATGCCGTTGGGATCTTCACCGATGAGGCCGCTCTCGTGAGCCCCCACCGGGTTGAAGTAGCGCAGCAGCACGATGGCCCAGCGAGGATCGGATTTGGAGAGGTCACGCAGGATCTCTTCGACCATCAGCTTGGAGCGGCCATATGGGTTGGTGGCGCTGGTGGGGAAATCTTCCCGCAGGGGTACCGAGGCCGGATCCCCATAAACGGTGGCCGAGGAGCTGAACACCAGCCGGAACACGCCGGCCCTGGCCATCTCTTCGCACAGCACCAGGGTGCCGGTCACGTTGTTCTGATAGTAGGTGAGCGGGATCTGGCCGGATTCCCCCACCGCCTTGAGGCCGGCGAAGTGGATCACGGATGCTATCCTGTGCTCGGCAAACAGCCGCTGCAGGCAGGCTCTGTCCAGAATGTCCCCTTCCACGAAGGTGACCGGCTTGCCGGTGATCCGCTCGACCCGTTTGAGCGATTCGGGGGAAGCGTTGGAGAGGTTGTCCAGTACTACGACCTGCTGCCCGGTACCAAGCAGCTCGACCAGGGTGTGGGAACCGATGTAACCGGCTCCCCCCGTCACCAGAATTGTCATTTTTTATCCCGTACTTTGCTGAAACTGGGGTTGAGTCTACCCGCACGACCCGCCTGGGAAAAGCTCGGGATACCAATGACGCCCGTCAGTACTCCAGACTCACATCCCCTCTGGCGGTGCAGGAACAGGCCAGCGCCACCCCGTTCTCGAGGTCCTGCGCGCTCAAGGTCATCACGCTCTGGCGCTCGATTTCGCCTTCCGTGGTGCAGCGACAGGCGCCGCACACCCCGGCGCGGCAAGCGGCCATCATGGTCTCCCCCGCCCCCTCCAGTGCCGCCAGCAGGGTCTGGCCAGGCAGGATCTTCACCTTCTTGCCGCTCTTTTTGAGGGTCAGCCAGAAGTGGTCGCTGCCGGCCGCAACTGGCGCCGCACTCGATGCTCCAGCAGGCAGGCCGAACGACTCCTGGTGCAACTGCTCGGGGGGCAGCCCGAGCCCGGCCAGCATCTCGCTCACCACCGCCATATAGGGGGCTGGCCCGCACAGATAGACATGGCGGCTCAAGAGATCCGGCGCCAATTCCTTGAGCATCCCCGGTGTGAGCCGGCCAACCCAGGGATGAGCCGTTGGCGCCTCTTCCCCTACTTTCTCCAGCACTAAAGCATGGCGCACACCGGCATGAGCCTCGGCCAGTGAAGCCAGTTCCCTCGCGAAGATCACATCCCCGGGGGTTCTGGCGCTGTGAATAAAGCGGATATCGGCGTCCGGTCGCTTGGCGAGCTCGTCCCGCAGCATGGCCCACATGGGGGTGATGCCGGAGCCGGCGCTGAGCAGCAGCGGCCGCTCGCAGGGGAACGCGGTCAGGTGGAAATCGCCGAAGGGGCCGTCTACCCGGATCTCGTCCCCCACTTGCAGGCTCTGGTGCAGATGGTGAGAGACCAGCCCCACATCCTTGATGGTGACCTGCCAGAAAGGATCCTGCGGGCTGGAGGAGAGGGTGTAGGCGCGGCAGTGAGGCTTGCCGTCAATCATCGTGTGCAGGGTGACGCACTGGCCGGCCAGCACGGAGGGCAGGTCGCCAGCCAGGGGTTCAAATTGCCAGCTCGCCACGTCGTGGGTCTCTGCCCGGCGGGCTATACAGCGCAGGCTCAAAGAGGTGGAGGTCATCGCAAGGCTCCTCTTGCTCGGAAATAGCGTTGAAAAAAGGCGAGCCATCAGGCTCGCCAAAGGCTTACAACATGCTGAGCGTGTAAGGCTGTATCTTTGCTCAGGCCGCCAGGATCTCGGCGAGATCCGCGTCTGCCGTGGTGGTTCCTTTCAGGCCGAACTGCTCCTCCAGCACCTTGAGCAGGGCAGGGGTGAGGAAGGCCGGGGCGGTCGGGCCGGTGCGGATGTCCTTCACACCGAGCGCCAGCAGGGTGAGCAAAATGACGATGGCTTTTTGCTCGAACCAGGAGAGCACCAGGGTCAGGGGCAGATCGTTGACGCCGCACTCGAACGCGTCGGCGAGCGCCAGCGCCAGCTGGATGGCGGAGTAGGCATCATTGCACTGACCCACGTCCAGCAGGCGCGGAATGCCGCCGATATCGCCGAAATCGAGCTTGTTGAACTTGTACTTGCCGCAGCCCAGGGTCAGCAGCAGGCTGTCCTGCGGGATCGCCTTGGCAAACTCGGTGTAGTAAGCGCGCTCGGCACGGTCACCGTCACATCCCCCCACCAGGAAGAAGTGGCTGATTTCGCCAGCCTTGACCTTGTCGATCACTGCTGGAGCGGCCTGCATCAGGGCGTTGCGGGCAAAACCGATGGTGATGAAGTGCTCGAGCTCAGCGTGCTTGAAGCCTTCCAGCGCTTGTGCCTTGGCGATAACGGCGGAGAAATCTTCCCCTTCCAGGTGGGTCACACCGGGCCAGCCGACGATGGAGCGGGTGAAGATGCGATCCGAGTAGTTGCCCACGTTCGGGTCGATGATGCAGTTGGAGGTCATCACCACGGCGCCCGGGAAATTGGCAAACTCCTTCTGCTGGTTCTGCCAGGCGGAGCCGTAGTTGCCCACCAGGTGCGGGTACTGCTTGAAGAAGGGGTAGGCCAGGGCCGGCAGCATCTCGCCATGGGTGTAGACGTTGATGCCAGTGCCCCTGGTCTGCTCCAGGATGAGCTTGAGATCCACCATGTCGTGACCGGAGACCAGAATGCACTTGCCCGGTACCGGAGTGACGCGTACCTGGGTCGGCTCGGGGTGGCCGAAGGCGGTGGTTTCACCGAGATCCAGCATCTCCATGATCTTGAAGTTCAGCAGGCCAATATCCATGGCGCACTTGAACAGCGGATCCAGATCGCAGGGATCCGTGCCGAGCCAGCTCATGATGCGATGGAATTCGGCGGCGACCCCGGCATCCTGCTGATCCAGCACCCGGGCGTGTTCCATGTAGGCGGCGGCACCCTTGAGGCCGTAGAGGCAGAGCAGGCGCAGCCCCATGATGTCTTCGTTGACCTCGTTCTTGCCCCGGTTGACCGCGGTCTGCGGCGCCTGGGCAAGCTGGGCCAGCAGATCGGCACCCGGCTCGAAGCTGGCCGCGGCGGGCAGTGTGTCGGCCTGCACCGCCAGCGGTGCCAGCTTGGCGGCCAGTTGCTGGCGATAGGCCAGCGCCTGGTTGACGTAGGCGACGATGCGAGCGGAGTCGAAGTTGACGTTGGTGAGGGTGGCAAAGAACGCCTTGGGCACGAAAGCGTCTATTTCGCTGTCGACGATGCCGTGCTCGCGGGCCGCCAGGGCCCAGGCGCTGAGCCCTTGCAGGGTATAGATCAGCACATCCTGCAGATCAGAAGTTTCAGCCGTCTTGCCGCACATGCCTTGTGCATAGGCGCAGCCGTTGCCTGCCGGGGTACGAATAGTCTGTTCACATTGCACACAAAACATCATGTCTCTCCTAATTGGACATTTCAGTTATCTGTTTTGTGGCGATTCTATTCCCCTCCTGGAAAACTTAATAGGCATTCAATTTACCAATTAACATTTCATTGATGCAGATCAAATAGAAAAAAGCCGCCCAAATCGGGCGGCAAGCGGGTGGGAAATCAAGGAGAGACAACTCGGGTTTGCAACAACAGGGGCAATGATACGGGCCGGAGCATGGGCAGCCGGCCCCAGATTCATCAGGCCAGATAGGCGCGCAGCATCCAGACCAGTTTCTCCTGCTGCTGCACATAGTCGGAGAGGATGGACGCAGTCCCTTCATCACCGGCATCGGCGGCCTGACCCAGGATGCGGCGCTGGGCAACCAGCAGTTCGCGGAAGCTCGCCAGCAGGGATTCCACGCAGGCACGACCGTCATGCAGCCCCTTCTGCTCGGGGATGGCTGACACCTGGATGTAGTCGCTGAAACTGTGCAGGGGCACCCCATCCAGGGTCAGAATGCGTTCGGCCAGGGCATCGACTTTCAGCAGCAGGTCGTTGTAGATCTCTTCGAATTTCAGGTGCAGCTCGAAGAACTGGTTGCCGCGGATGTTCCAGTGGAAGCCACGGACGTTCATGTAGAGGATCTGGTAGCTGGCCAGCAGCTTGTTGAGCTCGGCGGCCAGGGCTTGTGATTGAACGGTATCAAGACCAATGGGGCTCTTCATGATTCACCTCCAGGTGGTAAGCATTATCGGGAACGGAGTCAGCTTATCCAGAAGCAGACTCAAAGGACAATCGTCCGTGCCTTACCGATCAATAGCCAATGGCTATCGTCGGCAAAAAATGCACCGGCTTTCATTGCTCAAGCCGTTCGATGTAGAGGATCACCTCGCCGAGGTGAATGCCGAACTTGCTGATCTTCGCGCGGTTGATCAGGCGATCGTCATCCAGCAGATACATCCAGTCATCAAAGCTCACCCTCACCACGCTCTCATCCGGCAGAGCCAGATCGAGTTGATAACGCCAGTTGAGGGCGAAACCCTCTGTCTTGCCTACCGCCTCCCCCACCACGTCTGAAGCCGTGCCGCGCCAGTGGCCATCCGCCCCCTTGCTCAAAAACCAGGTGCGGGTCTGCCGACGGCCATCATCGAAGTAGAACTGCTCGAACAGCTCCCCCCTGTCCTCTCGCCAGTGCCCCTGCATCTCAACCCGAAAGCGACTGGTCACTTCGCCGCTGCGGTCCGTCACCAGGCCGTGGGCCACCAGCTTGCCATTGAAGAAACGGGCGAGATCCCAGCCCGGCCGGGAGCCGCGATAATCGTCAAGACCCGCGCCGCAACCAGAGAGCCACAGCAGGGGCAGCAACCAGGCAAGACGCCACCAGGAAGAGAACTTCATGGAATACTCCATCAGTATTGGCCGCGCAGGCGGCGGGTCAGGGCGGGATCCCGGCTGTCGTCAGTCAGCCAGATGGCAAGAAACGCGGGGGCGAAGGCGGGATCATCGAGAGAGCCAAGGAGGCGATCTCGCAACCAGAAGTGGCCCGCTCCCTGCTCGTCCACATAAAAAACCAGCTTGTCGCCGGGGGCGACATCCGGCCAGAGCGTGGCCAGTCGAGCCAGCCAGCGTTGGCGCTCACTCTCGCTGCCAAGGCCGAGCCGCTGCCACTCGGCGGCGGTCGCCTCCAGCAAATCCTGGCGCTCGATGGCCCTCGCGTAGGTAATGCTGAGGGCCTGCGGGTAGCGCCCCGGCTGATAGCGGCCGCTCTCGCTGTAGAGGGTGGCGTCATAGAGCTTGAACCAGAGCCAGCGCATCTCCCCCTGTCCCACGATGCGCAGCCCCTGCCAAGGGGCGGCAACGCTCTGGGCGGTCGCAAACAGTGGCAGGCTCAAGGCCGCCAGCAGCAGGCTAGTTCCACCCCATGTGCCAACGGGCGGGATCCTCCAGTTCATGCCAGTCCATCTCCTGTTCCTGCAGGGTGTTGATATCCTGCATCACCACGCTCGCCAGATGCCCCTGGGCATCGCGCTGGCAGGCCACCACCAGGTAGAAACGCTCGGCCAGCTCGCACTGGCCATCCCTGGTCCACTTGGAAAACAACAAGGTGTCGGTCGAAAAGGTGTTCATCTCGTCTCACCCTCCAGCTTGACCGTTACCCACAGGAGTACGGGTAACCACCACATCCAGATCACCGCCAGCAGCACTGCGCTTGTCCAGATGCCCCAGGGTAAGTTTACTGCCCCCATGGCGGCCCCCGCCATATAGGAGAAGGCCCCCCCCACCATGCCGAACAGCCCCTGTTGCCAGCGCGGCAAGGGGCGAAGCCAGCGAAGGCCGTGGGAGAGGGTCAGGGCGAAACCGCACCAGAGCAGCAACAGCCAGAGCGGAAAACCGGACGGAAAGTGAAACAGGCCGAGGCGCCAGAGCAGGATGTCGAGCAGGCAGCCTGCCAGGGCGACCGGGATGAGGCGCCAGTCCTGCCCACGGCAGGGGGAGAAGATGAAATGGAGCAGCAGCATCCCGAGCAGCGGGCCCGGTTGCTGCCATGTCACCGCCAGCAACCAGTAGAGGTTGAACCCCAGCAGGTGGGCCCACTGCCACATGATCAGCGACCGCTTGCCGGCAAGTCCCCGGACCAGCCATGGGGCCCCGGCTTGGCAGCCTCCAGTTGCACCAGGCTGATGGCCCGCTCCCAGAATCCCCCTTCACAGTAGGCGAAGTAGAAGTGCCAGAGCCGGATGAAATCCTGGCTGTAACCGAGTTTGGGCAGCTCCGGGGCCAGCGTCAGGAAGCGTTCGCACCAGTGGGCCAGGGTACGGGCATAGTGGTGGCCGTGATCGTGCAGCCGTACCAGCTGCATGTCGGTCTCCCGCGCCAGCAGACCCGCCATCTGGGAGACGCAGGGCAGGCAGCCTCCCGGGAAGATGTAGCGCTGGATGAAGTCCACCCCGCGCAGATACTGGGCGTGGCGCTGATCGGCGATGGTGATGGCCTGGATCAGCAGGCGTCCGCCGGGCTTGAGCAGGCGTGACAACTGGCGGAAATAGTCGGGCAGGAAGGCGTGCCCCACCGCCTCGATCATCTCGATGGAGACCAGCTTGTCATAGCGTCCCTCCAGCTTGCGGTAATCCTCCAGCAGCAAGGTGATGCGATCTCCCAGCCCCTCCCGCTCGATCCACGCCTTGGCATAGTCGTGCTGGGCCCGGGAGATGGTAGTGGTGGTGACCCGGCAGCCGTAGTGACGGGCCGCATAGACGGCGAGACCGCCCCAGCCGGTGCCTATCTCCAGCAGATGGTCGTCCGGCCCAAGCTCAAGCCGCTCGCAGATGGTGCGCAGCTTGGCCTGCTGCCCCTCCTCCAGGGTGGCATCCGGGTGGGGATAGATGGCGCTCGAATACTGCATGTGATCGTCGAGAAAGCCCTGATAGAGGGTGTTGCCAAGGTCATAGTGGGCGGCGATGTTGGCGCGCGAACCGGTCAGGGTATTGCGATTGAACCAGTGGCGCACCTTGTTGAACGGGAAGCTGAGCCAGCCGAGGCGCCGTTCCAGGGCGTCGAGCAGCGGTAGATTGCGGGCCAGCAGGCGCACCAGTGCCACCGGCTCCGGGCTGGTCCAGAGACCCTCCACCCAGGTCTCTCCTGCGGCGATGCTGCCCCCCAGCAGCAGGCGGCGATAAAACGCCGGATCCTGCACCACCAGCTCGGCATGCAGGTCGCTGCCCGCCTTGCCGAAACGGTGGCACTCGCTGCCGTCGTGGAGCACCAGCTGGCCCTGCTCAAGGCGCGCCAGCAATTTGAGCAGCAGTTGCTTGGCCCCCTTGTCGATGAAAGAGGCAGAGAGGGTTGATTGAGCAAGTTCCATTAGCGGCTCTCCGAATGGGTCAAGATTGGGGTCGTTCGGTTGGGATGAACCCGCACCATAGGCTGCTGACAACACCAGGAAGCGGAGTTAAACGGGTGTGTCAGCGTCACGGGCGGCTCTCCGGATGGGTGAAGACGGGGGTGCGTTTGATAAAAAGGCGCAGGGCCTGCCAGTAGATCCCGAGCAGCACCTTCAGGGTCATCCAGGGCCAGCGAGCCAGCAGCGCCGCCAGCCCCTTGCGCGACAGCGGCGCGCGGCGCAGGGCCAGGGTGGCGTCAAACAGCTTGCTCTCACCGGATACGGGGTGGCTCTCGATATGGATCAGCGCCTCCTCTTTCGGCGCCCGGATGCGCCAGTGGTAGCGCATCCCCAGTCCCATGAAGGGGGAGACATGAAAATCCTTGTCATGGGGGGAGAGCGCCGCCAGATCCAGCAGGTAGTAGTGGCGCTCGTTCCAGGGGGTATTGGAGACCTCCGCCAGCAGGTAGCGGGTCTCCCCCGCCCGATCGCAGAAGTAGAAATTGACCGGGCTGAAATAAAACCCGAGGCAGCGCACGTTGCCAAGAAGCAGCACCCGCCCGCCGGGCTCCGCATCCCCCCCAAGAGCCGCCACCTTGTCCCAGACCGCCTGCTTGAGGGGCCCTTCGCTGCCCCGCAGATAGTCCTCGCGGCGAAACGAGAGCAGTCCGGCCCGCTCCACGGCAAACCAGCGCCCCTGCTCAAGCCCGGGCAGTTCGTCCAGATCCAGCCCCAGCATGAAGAGGCTGTAGGAAAAGGCGTGGGGACGCGGCGCGAAGCGGCGATGGCGCACCGAGCCTTGCCAGATGGCGCTGATCCCCTCCCCCATTCCCTCGTCCCCCTGCGTCAAGGCCGCGGCGCCGCTCATAGCTCGGCCCCGAAGCGTCTGGCCACGTCCAGGGCGCTGCGCACCCCGTCCTCGTGAAAACCGTTGTACCAATAGGCCCCGCAGAAGTGGGTATGCTGATGGCCACAGATCTCGCCCCGTCGCTGCTGGGCGGCGATGGAGCCCTGATTGAATACCGGATGATGATAGACGAAACGGCGTAATACCTTGCTCTCGTCCACCCGTCCACGGGGATTGAGGCTGACGCAGAAGGGCGCGGGGGAGCTCACCCCCTGCAGGATGTTCATGTTGTAGCTCACCAGGGGGCGCGCCCCATCATCCTCACCGAGCTGGTAGTTCCAGCTCGCCCACGCCTTGCGGCGCATCGGCAGGCAGGAGGCGTCGGTGTGCAGCCAGACGTCGTTGGCCTGATAGGGCATGTTCCCGAGGATGGCCCTCTCTCCGTCGCTCGCATCCGCCAGCAGGGCCAGGGCCTGATCGCTGTGGCAGGCGAAGATCACCTCGTCAAAATGGGCCTCCTGCCCCTGGCTGGTGACCACGACGCCATCCGCCACCCGGCGCACCGCCTCCACCGGGGTAGCGAGGCGGATGCGCGACTGCCAGCCCGCCGTGAGCGGCCCTATGTACTCTCGCGAGCCACCCGGGATCACATACCACTGGGGCCGGTTCGCCACCTCCAGCAGCCCGTGGTTGGCGAAAAAACGCAGAAAGAAGCTCAAGGGGAAGGCACGCATGTCCGCCAGGGTGGAGGACCAGATGGCCGCCCCCATGGGCAGGATGTAGTGGCGGGCGAAGTAGTCGCTGAATTTCCCCGCCTGCAGGAAGTCCCCCAGGGTCAGCTCGGGGGTCAGCTCCCGCTGGCGATGCGCGGCCAGCCAGGCCCGCGCCTCCCGGTTGAAGCGCAGTATCTCGGCGACGAAGCGATAGAAGCGCGGGCTCAGCAGATTGCGGCGCCGGGCGAACAGGGTATCGAGGTTGTGGCCGTTGTACTCCATCCCCTCGGGACTCTTGACCGAGAAGCTCATCTCGGCGGGTTGGCGCCCCACCCCGATGCGCTCCAGCAATTTGAGGAAGTTGGGATAGGTGCGGTCATTGAAGACGATGAAGCCGGTGTCGATGGCATAGTGGCGCCCAGCCTGTTCCACCTCCACGGTGGCGGTGTGGCCTCCCAGGGTCGGCGCCGCCTCGAACAGGGTAATGTCATGCAGCTTGTGGAGCAGAAAACCGGCGGTGAGACCGGAGATACCGGAGCCGACGATGGCGATCTTTTTCTTCATGAAGGGCGTCCTTTCGAAACGAGTGTGCGGCCAAGGCGCAGCCAGAGCCCCGTCGGCAGTGCGCCGAGCAGGCGCAGCAGCCAGATGAAGCGACGGGGAAAGTGGATCTGGTGGCGACCGGCGGCAAGCCCCGTCATGATGGCGCGGGAAGCCTCTTCCACCGTCACTAGGCAGGGCATGGGAAAATCATTCTTGTCGGTGAGCGGCGTCTGCACGAAGCCCGGGCGGATCAGGGTCACCCCGATGCCCTTGCTGGCCAGATCCAGGCGCAACGTATCCGCCAGATAATCGAGGGCCGCCTTGGAGGCGCCATAGGCCTCCGCCCGTGGCAGGGGCAGCCAGCTCACCGAGGAGCTGACGATGGCAAGCCGTCCACCCGCCCCCAGTCGCGGCAACAAGGCGGCCAGGGCGTTGCCGGTGGCGATGAGGTTGGTCTCGATGACCCGGGCAAACAGGGCGCCGTCAAAGCCTTCTGCCGGATCCATGTATTCACAGTTGCCCGCATTGAGAATGAGCAGGTCGAGGGCGGGCAGGCTCGCGGCCACCCCGGCCATGGCGGCGCTGTCGCGCGCATCGAATCGCAAAGGGGTGATCCCAAGATCGGCCAGTGCCTGCAAGCGCACCTCGTCCCGGCCACAACCCCACACCTGCCAGCCGGCGCGCCGATAATCCAGCGCCAGCTGGCGGCCGATGCCCGAGGTGGCCCCGGTGATCAGCACCCGGCCGCTCATGTCCCCAGCCTCCCCTTGATGGCCCGTACCACGGGCCCCAACAGCGGCAACTGCTCGTAGAGCATGGCCCCGAGATCGAAGTAGTCCCGGTGCAGGCACACCTTGCCCCAGGAGTCGAACGTCAGCCGGGTGGCCCCCTCGACCCTGACGGCCCGGCCACCGGCAATCCTGGGGTGGGAGAAGGTCATGACCCAGGCGAGCCAGGCTTCGTTGCCCGACTGCTGCTGACTCGTTATCTCGAAACTGCACTGGGCAAGGCGCTCATAAAGGGAGGAAAAGTAGCGGGTGAGCGCGGCCAGCCCCTCTATCCGGTGCGCAGGATCGATGAAGAGCACCTCATCGGCATAGACCTCCGGCAAGCGGTGCAACTGATGCTTGTCCAATTGCAGGTAGAGGATGACAAAGCGGGCCAGCGCGTCATTCATGCTAGTTTTTCTCCAGTTCGCGGAACATCTCGATGGCCCTCACCCGTGCAACGGCATGATCCACCATGGGGGCCGGATAATCCTGCCGCCCCTTGAGCCGCAACCAGTCGTGGGGCTCGTGAAGATAGGCAGCAGGCACATCCGCCAGCTCAGTGACCCAGGTACGAATGAACTCCCCTTGTGGATCAAATCGTTGCCCCTGGGTGGTGGGGTTGAAGACCCGGAAATAGGGCGCCGCATCGGCCCCTGTCCCCGCCGCCCACTGCCAGCCGCCATTGTTGGCCGCCAGATCCCCGTCGATGAGCCGGCTCATGAAATAGTCCTCCCCGAGCCGCCAGTGGATATGGAGATCCTTGGTGAGGAAGCTCGCCACTATCATCCGCAGCCGGTTGTGCATCCAGCCGGTGGCGTTGAGGCAACGCATGGCCGCATCGACCACGGGGTAGCCGGTGCGCCCCTCGCACCAGGCGGCGAAGGCATCCGGATCCCAGCTCCACGGCAGGGCCGCCGTCTCCGGCTTGAAGGGGCGGTTCATGGAGAGGCTCGGGATCAGCACCAGCAAGTGGCGGTAGAACTCGCGCCAGATGAGCTCGTTGAGCCAGACGAAACCGGGTTGGGCCTTCGACTGGGGCCGGTAGCCGAGACGCTGCTGCAGCGCCCCCACGCACTGGCGGGCACTGATGATGCCCGCCGCCAGATAGGGGGAGAGCACGGAGGTGCCCGCCAGCGCCGGAAAGTCCCGGGTCTCGCCGTAATCGAGCACAGCCTGATCCAGAAAAGCGTGCAACCGGCGGCTCGCCTCGGCCTCCCCCACCGGCCAGCGGGTGTCCGGCGTCAGATCCCCCAGCCCGTCGTCCACCCACTCCCGCTCGGCCAGGGGCCGCCACGGCAACCGCTCGCCGCGTGGTGCGGGGGCACGGTGAATGACGAAGCCATCCTCCTCGAGAGCCTTGAGCCAGGCGCGGCTGAAGGGGGTGAAGACCTTGAACATCTCCCCCGACCCGGTCAGCACCCGACCGGGCGGCAGCACGCAGCAGCCGTTGAACCAGTGGCTGGTCATGCCCTGCTCCCCCAGCGAGGCGCTGACGGCGTGGTCGCGGCGCAGTTCGTCGATCTCGATGGCCTGGTTGGCGTAGAGCTGGCTCACCCCGAGCTCCCGGCAAAGCGCCGTCAGCGCCGTCGGCACCTCGGCAAAGGTCTCGACCCGCAGCAAATGAAGCGGAATGCCGAGGGCCGCCAGCTCGCGGCCCATGGCATCCACCTGTGCCAGCATGAAGCGCTGGCGGACCGGGGCCAGCTTGTGCTGCTGCCACTGGGTCGGCGAGACGATGAAGAGTGCGGCGACCGGTTCATCTCCGGCGCAGGCGTGGCGCAGGGCCGGGTTGTCGGCCAGACGCAGATCGTTGCGAAACCAGACCAGCCTCATGACGGTGTTCTCCCGCCCTTGCCCTTCGCCTTGGCAGTGCGGGTCGTCGCACTGACCTCTGCCAGGGTGGCGTGCCAGTTGCGGGCACGCCGCCACGGCTCATCGTAGAGGCGTCCCAGCTCGCCAAAGAAGCGGGTGCCCGCTGGCCATTCGGCGGCCTGGTCCTGCTTGCCGAGCCCGGCCCCCAGCAGGATCAGCCAGGGGGGAGTGGCGCGCCCCTCCAGCAGGGTGGCATGGCGGGGCTCCACCGCCCCCAGCAGTTGCACCTCATAACCCTGACCGATGAGCTCATACGCAGCCCAGACCAGATCCAGCGGCCCCACCTGCCCCCAGCTTGCCAGGGTGACGGGGACGCCCTTCTCCTGCTCGATGAGGTGGCGGGCGAAGCGGGTATGCAGCCAGCCGAGCCACACCTGTTGCAGCAGCTCGCCATCGGGACGCTCGCGCCACAGCCCCAGCAGCCGCTCCACCAGGGGCTGTAGCACCCGGCTGCGCACCAGCTCGAAGGGGTAGCTCGCCAGCAGATCGCCAAGCTCGGCCTCCGCCTTGCGCTGGTTGAAGGCGAGCAGCGCCTGGCTGAACTGCTCCAGGGTCTGCTGCCAGTGATCGCTCACTGGCGCACTCTGGGGCTCGCTCAACAGCCCCTTCACCTGACCTATGCTCACCCCCCGCTCCAGCCAGCTCAGGATCTCGCCTATCTGGCGGATGTCCTGCTCGCTGTAGAGGCGATGGCCCTTCTCGGTTCGGGCCGGTTGCACCAGCCCGTAGCGGCGCTGCCAGGCGCGCAGGGTGACGGCGTTGACGCCGGTGAGGCGGGAGACCTCGCGAATGGGGTAGACGCCCTCGTCGGGGAGAGGCGCGGCTGCTTGTGATTCATCAGACATGAGAGAGTCCATCAGACGTTGGGAAGAGGCCCCGGTGATCCGCCGGGGCCTGCACAGGGTGTTCAGAGCCCGTAGCGCAGCTTGAGCGTGTCGGGATGAAGGTCGAGGTAGGCCTGATCGGCCAAATCCAGCCACACCTTCACAGCCCGTAACGCAATTTCAGCGTGTCGGGATGGGGATTGAGGTACACCTGCTCGGCGAGATAGGGGTTCGGGTACTCGCGCAGGTAGTGGCGGATCAGGGTAAGGGGCACCAGCAACGGGAAGACCCCGGTGCGGTACTTGTCGATGGTGTCGCACAGCTCCTGCTTCTGGGCCGGGGTCAGCACCCGCTTGAAGTAGCCCTGCAGGTGCATCAGCACATTGGTGTGGCTGCGGCGGTTGGCCCGCAGGGTCAGCGCCGCCATCAACCCCTGGATGTAGCTGTCGGCCACCTCCTGCAGGTTGGCCTTGCCAAGGTTGGCGAGCAGGCGCCCCAGCGCCCGGTAGTGGGTGGTGGCGTGGGAGAGCACCAGGTACTTGTAGCGTGAATGGAAGCGGATCAGGGCTGAGGCGGTGATCCCCCGGGCGCAGAGCTGCTGCCAGTCGTGGTAGGCGAAGACCCGCAGCACGAAGTTCTCCCGCAGGATGGGGTCGCACAGGCGGCCATCTTCCTCCACCGGCAGCAGGGGGTTGGCCTCCATCAGCGCCTTGGCGAAAAGGCCGACACCCTCCTTGGCGCTCCCCTCGTTGTTGGCGCCATAGATGCGCACCCGCTCCATGCCGCAGCTGGGGGACTTGGCGCAGAGGATGTAGCCGGATAGGAAGTCGAGCTGGCGTGCCTTCTGCTCGCTGAAGGCAATCAGCTTGTCGGTGACGTCGAAGCTGCCGTTGCTTGCCTCGGCCCGCACCTCGCCCTGGCGCTTCACCAGCCGGATGGCGGCGCGGGGTGCACCCAGGCCAATGGCCATCTCGGGGCAGACGGGGTGATAGTCGAAATGGGCGCCCAGATCCCGTTCGCAGAAACTGGATCGTTTGTGGCCCCCGTCGAAGCGCACTTCCTGGCCGAGCAGACAGGCACTGATACCGACCTTGATCTTGTACATGATGAAGCCCCTTGTATAAGCCTTGAGTAAGTTATAGCAGTTATACAAAAAATTGGAAGCTGTATAACTATTGCGAACTGATACGGCCAGGGGACGGCGGGCGGATCAGCCCCCATAAAAAAAACCCATGACCGAAGTCATGGGTAAAGGTGAAGACCCTGCAGGAAGGATGATCAGAAGCTGTATTTCACACCCAGGCTGGAGATGGAGCCTTTTTGCAGATCCCAGTTGCGATAGGTGTAGTCGGCGGTGAGGGCCAGGTTCTGGGTCAGCTTGTAGGCCGCCCCCGCCTTGAAGTCGTGCATGTCGTCGGTCATGTTGGCGTAGCGATAGCCGGTGGAGAGCTCGACGGCGCCGATGTCGTAGCGCAGGCCCACTTCTCCGTAGAGGCTGCCGCTCTTCTTGCGGGCCAGGGTATCCCAACCGGAGTGGTTCACGTCGGAGGCCAGCTCCCGTTCCAGGCTGTAGCCCATCAGGCCGGTTTCACCGTAGAGGTTCAGGCCGGTGCTGAGGGGGGTGTAGACACCCATCCCCAGGCTGGAGATGGCCATGCTGTCGTTGCCGCTGCTGCGGGAGGTGTATTCGCTGCCGATCCGACCATAGACATTGCTGGTGAAGCTCTTGGAGAGATCCAGGCTCAGGCCGCCGAAGTCGCGGTTCTCCCCATCCTTGCCACCGATGTAGTCAGACTTGGTGTGGGCCCAGGTGGCAGAGCCCTTGGCATAGCTGAAGGCATCTTGCGCCAGGACGGAGGTGGAAGAGAGACCGGCCAGAACCAGAACAGACAGTGCGATCTTTTGCATTTTGTTGACTCCATGGGTTGAGTTAGGCGGACCTAACTGGAATGGAGCCATTGTGACGGGCAAAGGGGGCAACGCCGAGGAGCAAGCTGTTGCCAAACCATGTCAGATGTAAGCGAATATTGCTGGCAGTTACCGGTGCAACACTCTGCGGGGGAGCGAGGGCTCCCCCGCCGTCATCCTAGCGGAACTCCACCTCGTCGATCTGCACCCGCACCAGCGGCTTGCCGGTGAGGCCGGCGGGTCGTGCCAGCTCGATGGCCCGGGAGGCGCGAGCCTCCCCCTTGCGCAGGTAGGAGTCAGGCAGGCGGTTCTCCCCGACCCAGAAGCGCACGGGCTCGCTCGAGAGCTGCACCCCGTCGGCGCTGAACAGGGTCAGGCTGCCGTTGACGCGCACCACGTTGCGACTGCCGGTGTTGCTCACCACGAACTGCAGGCTGAGGGGATCGTCCCCCGCCACCTGGTCCAGCTTCACCGTGATGCCGTCCCGGGTCGCCTGGGAGAGCAAGTCGGGATGGGCCATGGCCTGCTCGGTCAGCACCGGGGCCGCGACACTCGCCGTCACTGCCTGACCGGCTACCGTGGCTGCCGGCTTGACCAGCAGGTATTCCCAGGTGAAATCGTCATTGAGTTGCACCTGGCGACCATCCGGCAAGGTGATCTGGTGCAGGGGAGCCGCCTCGGCCAGCAGAGGGCACAGACAGAGGGCGACCAGCAGTCGGGAGAGGGGTTTCATGGGCAGGCACTCGATAAAGGATGCGAAGGGGGCAGTATAAAGAGTCGCGCCCTCCTTGCCTATGACCCCCCTCACGTTACGCCCCGGCTCAGATGACCAGGGGGTGGGGATCCTCCAGCGTGGCCAGATCCAGGGTCACCAGATCGAACTGGGCACTCCTGAGGGCCTTCTGGATGGTGGGCTGCATGTCGAACACCAGGGCCCGCAGCCGTTCGGGCACCCGGATCCTCGCAAGGGTGGTGACCCTGTCACCCAGGGTATGGAAGAAGACCTGGGCTCCCCCCAGCCCCATGTCCACCAGCATCTGCTCGGCCATGTCGACCATCCGCAGGTGCCGCCTGTCCAGGGAGGCCATATCGACAAACCGCCGGCTCAGGCAGGCCTCCCCCACGTCTCCCCAGAGCGCCAGTTGCCGCTTGTGAAAGCCGTAGCGAAAATCCCGGTTGGTCATCCCCTGCTCGGCAAAGATCCAGAGGGTGTTGGCGGGCAGGCTGTGAAAGCGGCGCAGGTACTCCCGCTTCTCCTCCACCGAGGCCGACATCAGCAGCGGCGGGCCCTCTTCATGTTCGAGCTGCTGGCAGAGGTAGCGCACCGGGTCGGTCACCTCGGCGAGGTGGCCCAGGTGGGCGCTGAAGATCATCTCGTCGGTCTTGAGCACCTGATGGGGGATGCCGTAGTGCCGGCAGTAGCGCTGGGCCCTGGCCACCGACTGGCGGCTGAGGGTGGGGTTGTCCAGGGTGATGGCGCGAAATCGCACCCCGCTGGCCCGGCACAGATCCATGCTGTAGCAAGATTCCAGTCGACCGGAGAAGGAGACAAGCAGTTCGCTGTAACCGGCCAGGGTGTTGATGAGCCTCTGTTCCCTGGCTTGAAAGGTCTGATCGTATCCCCGATGCAGCGCAACGACATTGGCATCCATAACAACAACTCCGGATGATGAACTGGATACCATTTTGCCCGCACCAAGCTGAATATACACTTAAAGAGCATGGATAAAGCTGTACGTTATTTGCCCTCAATCAAGGTTTTGCACACTTTTTTCGCTGCGAAGCGAAACTGGCTCTCCTCAGGCAGGCAACAACCCCTGAGCGATCAGATGCGCCCGGCACCGGGCCGGATCGGTGAAGATCAGCCCCCGCAGACCGAGCGCCTCGGCCGCCGCCACGTTGGCCGGGCTGTCGTCGATAAAGAGGCACTCCCCAGCCTTGAGGCCGAACGACACCAGCAGATAGCGGTAGATGTCGGGCTCGGGCTTGAGCATCCGCACCCGGGCTGACACCACCTTACCGCTGAAGAAGCGCCAGAAGGACTGATGCTGCTCCAGCCAGTCGATGCTGGCGTGCCCCATGTTGGAGAGGGCATAGAGGGTGTGGCCTGCACCGTGCAATTCTTCGATGAGCGCCACCATGGCAGGATCCGGCACAAGGGAGGACGGCACCGCCTGCAAGATGGCCAGATTCTCCGCCATCGACAGGCCGGTGCGCCCCTGCGCCTGACGGGCCATGGTGTGCAGGGAGAGCGTCCCCCTGTCCACCTCCAGCCAGTCCGAGTGGTTGAACAGCTGCTCCGCGATCGCAGTCGCCCCCTCGGGTCCGCGCACCGCACTCACTATGGCCACCGGATCCCAGCGCACCACCACCCTGCCCAGATCGAAAATCACCGCCATCGTCTCGTCCCCTCTATGTGTTGTTGCCACGGATGTGGTCACGGCGGTTGCCACAAACAGGGACCAGAACGACGCTCACTCTCCCCCGGCAACCCGAGCCACCACCCTGCCCCGTTCAACGCCCCCGGGCAAGTTTTACTTGCATCGCACCGCCAAATCCCTTAATGGTTATGGCGTTACATTCAGGACACGCCCATGAACACACCATTCTTCTTTGTTTTCTCGTTTACCCGGCCCACATGAGGGAAGGCCCGTCGTCACGTGAACCATTCGCGTAAACAGAAACCAAAGACGAATCGAGCCTCCCCAGCGGAGGCTTTTTTTTGCACCACACACCACAGAATCACTGGATAGGGAACCACCATGGCAACGCTCGACGAGATCAGACACGACATCACCCAGTTGGATCAGGAGCTGCTCGCCCTGCTGGCCAAACGCAAGACCCTCAGCATCGAGGTCGCCCGCGCCAAGCAGGCCAATCCCCGTCCCATCCGTGACCACCAGCGGGAGCAGGACCTGCTGGTCGCCCTGATCCAGAAAGGGCGTGCCCTCGGACTGGATGCCCAGTACATCACCCGCATCTACCACACCATCATCGAAGACTCCGTGCTCTCCCAGCAGGCCTACCTGCAGAGCCTGCTCAACCCCCAGCAGCAGGAGCCCATGACCAGCGTCGCCTACCTGGGACCGCGCGGCTCCTACTCGAGCCTGGCCGCCCGCAAGTACCTGGCCCGCTACAAGGATCAGGTGATCGAGGTGAACTGCCAGAACTTCCGCGAGGTGCTGGACACCGTGGAGTCGGGCCGTGCCGCCTTCGGGGTGCTGCCCATCGAGAACACCAGCTCGGGCTCCATCAACGAGGTGTACGACGTGATGCAGCACACCACCCTCTCCATCGTGGGTGAGCTCACCTATCCCATCGAGCACTGCATCCTCACCGCCGTGCCCACCGAACTCTCACGCATCAAGACCTTCTACGCCCATCCTCAGGTGTTCCAGCAGTGCTCCCATTACCTCAGCAAGCTGGAAGGGGCGCGCCACGAGATCTGCGACTCCTCCTCCAGCGCCATGATGAAGGTCAAGGAGCTGGCAAGCCCGGAGGCGGCGGCCATCGGCAGCGCCGCCGGCGGCGAGCTCTACGGCCTGGACGTGCTGGCCGAGCAGCTCGCCAACCAGAAGGAGAACTACAGCCGCTTCATCGTGGTGGCGCGCAAGCCCATCGACGTGGCGCCCCAGATCCCGGCCAAGACCACCCTCATCATGTCCACCTCCCAGAAGCCGGGCTCCCTGGTGGAGGCGCTGCTGGTGCTGCGCAGTCACGAGATCAACATGACCAAGCTGGAATCCCGTCCGGTGCAGGGCAACCCCTGGGAGGAGATGTTCTACCTGGATGTCTCCGCCAACCTGCAGACCCCGGCCATGCAGGCCGCCCTGCTGGAGCTGACCAAGATCACCCGCTACATCAAGGTGCTGGGCTGCTACCCGAGCGAAGACGTCAAGCCGACCGCCGTGCCGCCCGTCTTGATGGGAAGCTGATGGGGAGCAGATCCCGCCCCTGCCACACAAAGGCGAGCCCCGGCTCGCCTTTGTGCTCTCTGCGCCCTCCCCGTGAGACGCGGCCCAGTCCCGCCCTTCTCTTCCGGCATTAAACCGCCCTCCACCGCCTTCCTCGCGGACCCGGGATCCTGGCGCGGCTGTCTTTCCACTCACCATCAGGCCATCTTCCTCCCGTGGCGGCCCCCTTTTGCCGCCTGCCGGGCCTTTCTATCGTTTGGCTTTATTTAACGACATGGTGATATCGTTAGATTTACCTAAACAAAAAAGGCCGCCATTCCGGCGCCCGGGCACCTCTTGTTCGGCCTCAGCGCCGTTTTTCCTCGCCACAGGCCGGATCCCGCCCGGCCATCAAGTCCGTTTCTCCTGCCGAAGACCAGATCCCCCCCAAGACGCCAACCCCGGTTATCCTCACCGCAGGCCAGTTATCCCCCAAGACGCCAACCCCGTTTATCCTCCCCAGGCCCTATGCAGTCCAAGGCACCAACCCGGTTATTCCCCGCAGATCCGAGCCCTTTCCCGACCAAACAAAAAGGCGAGCCTGCGCTCGCCTTTGTCTGTGCCGTGATGATCGCCGGGCTCATGCCGGCGCCCCCCAGACCCGCCCTAGAACTGGCCCGCCATCAGCTGATTCAGGTGATAGAGGTTGCGGGTGTCGAGCTCCAGCTCGGTGGCATAGGTGTTGCCACGGGGATAGGTCGCCACCACCCGGGCACCGCGCACCATGCCCGCCACCGACACATCCAGGGAGTTGGAGGTCTGGGTCAGGTCCTTGTAGCTGCTCTGGCCGCGCACCTGCTGGCCGTTGAGCTGCTCCGCCAGCTCCCGGTAGGCGTCCATCTTGGAGGCGCGGATCGCCTGCAACATCTTCTCGGACTGGGAGGGACCGGGCTGGATGTCGATCACCGCATACCCCACCGCCTTGAGCACCGGGAAGTCATCGGGCTTCTCGCCCACGTCATAATTCACCACCCGGTTGCCACTGCACGCCGTCAGCAACATGGCCATCAGACAACCCAACAAGATTTTCATCGCTGTTTCCCCGTTTTCCTGTTCACCATACCCGATGTGTCACGGCTCAATGTCAGCCAGTCCGCTTCACGCTTCATGACGCGCCACCTCAAGGGGTCAGGTTGACCAGATGGCCGGACGGGCTCTGGCCCCCCCGCATCAGGTAACCGCGATTGATGGAGGCCCGGCCAAAGGAGTTGCTGGCACCGGACAAATATTGTTTCGGGATCAGGCTCTGGGCCGTGGTCTCCACCATCTTGGTGCGCAGATCGATGATGCGGGCGTTGACCAGGATCCCCTGCTGATTGCGGCTGAAGGTGCCGGTCAGGATGCGGGAGATGGGCAGCCGGGACGAGAGATCCTTGTAGTTGCGGCTCATCACGAAATCCCCCTGCGGGGTCACCTGGATGTTGCCCGTGGTCTTGAAGTCCACCACCACCTCACCGCGCCGGTTCAGCTCGTAGATGAAGCTCTCCTCGATCTGCTGCCCCATCCAGTTGGTGTCCTTCAGGGTGTCGAGATCGACAAAGGAGGCGACCGCAATGGGCTCGGTCAGGGTCGTGAGAGACTTGCGCTCCATCAGCTGATCCGTCATGCGGGCCACCAGCCAGTTGAGCTCCATCCCCTTCGCCGCCTGGCGAGGGTCTCCCAGCTCCCGATTGATGGGGTCGGCCGACCCGCAACCGACCAATGCCAGCGCCACCGCCAGCACCGTGATAACTCTCTTCATGGATACCTTTCCTGTATCTGCACCTGACCTGTTATCGGTCGCAACCGCCAACACTTGAGGCAGGAATGCGCGCAGGATCCTCGATGATCCCAGGGCAAAGTCGCGCACTGTGCCACCGGAGCCCACCGCGCGAGCTCCGGCCAGGGAAGAAGGCATGGTTCTTGCTTTTATTTGGTCACCCGCTCCGGTGCAGACCGGATCTGTGTCCAGGATCCCTGACCCGCCCCACCGGCGGCAGCGGGGTCGCCCACTCAAGGTGTTTGTTATGAAAGTTTCGCTGCTGTTCACCCTGCTGCTGGCCAGCCTGTCGGCCAGGGCCGAACTTATCGAGGCCCAGGGCAGTGCCGCCATTCTGGGGGGCGACGAGGTCTATGCCCGCGAGCAGGCGACCCGGGATGCCCTGCGCCAGGCGCTGCTGGCCAGCGGCGCCTCCGTCTCCAGCATCCAGCGCCTGGAAAACGGCAGCCTGCGCTCCGAGCAGATCCAGATCCGCTCCGGCGGCGACATCCGCCAGTATCGCCTCAAGCGCGAAGAGGTGCGCAACGGCCGCATGTACATCACCCTCGTGGCCGACATCCAGGCGGAGCGGCAGATCTGTCAGACCCAGCACTACGCCAAGGATTTGACGCTGGTGCGCCTGCGCATGCGCTACCCGGACCAGGCGAGCACCGGTGCCCTGGACGACATGCCCGCCGATCTCTCCCGCCGGCTGTTTGAAACCCTGGCGACGACGCCCCAGGTGGTCGCACGCCAGTGGCTGGACGAGAACCTGCGCATCGACCCTCTCCATCTGCAACAGGGGGATCGCAGCGCCCTCGAGGAGATCAAGGCCCTGAGCCTGCGCACCGACAGCCAGTATCTGGTGCTCGGCAGCATCGACGACCTCTCCCTCGAGCCCCAGGGCAACGCCCTCACCAGCTGGTATGAGGATCCCGTGCGCAACTTCTCCATGCAGCTCTACCTGTTCGACGGCATCAACGGCAGCCTGCTTGGCCGCAAGGAGTACAAGGGCCGCGCCAACTGGACCTTCTCCAAGCGGGAACAGGTGGGCAGCAGCGGCGGCCAGTTCTGGCAGTCGAGCTTTGGCCAGGAGGTGGGCTACCAGTTGAAGGAGGCGGCCCAGGACATTGCCGCCGAACTCGCCTGTGCCCCCGTCACCGCCCGGATCGTGGCCCAGCACGAGCGCGGCCCCCACATCAACCTGGGCCGTCGCAACGGGGTCAAGCTCGGGGACCAGTTCCGGGTCCAGCACAGCGCCGACTTCGTCGACCCCTATGGCAAGTCCAGGGTGATGCGCAACCCCGCTGACGGTCTGTTCGAGGTGGTGCAGGTGTTCGAGGATGGCGCCATCATCAGCAGTCAGAACAAATATTCGCCGTTCAATGTCCAAATCGGTGACCTGGCCGTATTGGAATAGGAATCAAGGGTTTAAAAGCACAATGCTTCTTGTATAATGCCCGCCACAAGGTTCCCGTAGCTCAGCAGGATAGAGCGGTCCCCTCCTAAGGGACAGGCCACTGGTTCGACTCCAGTCGGGAACGCCATACACAGCAAGGGGCTGGCATCGTCATGATGCCAGCCCCTTGTGCGTTTCTGCGCCATTTCCCCCTCATCCCGGGCGCCACATGGCGGGCCTCGGGGGGCGAGAACCCTCGCCACGGCCTGTGCGCCATGCCCGCCAGATCAGGCAGGCATCAGCTCGGGGACGAGGTCAGGTCCCCTCAATCCCATCTAGCGCTCTCCGAATGACTCGCTCAGGGTCTTGCGCAGGGGCTTGAGCAGGTAGTCCATCACGGTACGATCACCGGTGCGGATATCCACCTGGGCCGTCATCCCCGGCAACACGTCGATCTCCCTGCCCGTCGTGGAGGTCACGGGATAGCTGGCAGGCTTGATCCGCACGCGATAATAGATGTCCATGCCGCGACTGGTCTCTTCCTTGAGGCTGTCAGCACTGACATAGGCCACCTCCCCCTTCACGCCGCCAAAGATGGTGTAGTCAAAGGTGTCGAAACGGATCGTCGCTTCCAGACCCGGCACCACACGGGCAATGTCCGCGGTGCTCACCTTGGCCTCAATCATCAGATCGTCGTCGACCGGGATGATCTGCATCAGCTCCTCCCCGGCCCTGAGCACACCGCCCACCGTGGTGACCCGGATGTTCTTGACGATGCCAGGCACCATGGCGGTAAACATGCTGTCCTGCTGCTCCTGCTTGCGCAGGGTCAGGGTCTGCGCGCCCTGCGCCATGTCATCCTCCGCCTTGGCCAGCTCCAGTCTGGCCTCCTCAAGGAACTGGTTGCGCCGGTTCACCAGCCGGGCCTCGGCCTCGTTGAGCCCACGCTGCACCCGCAGCAGCTCGGAGCCGCTGGCATCGCCATCAGCATAGAGCTGCTCCACCAGACGCAGCTCCTTCTGGGCCAGTGACACCGCCACTCGCATGGTTCTCAGCTCTTCCCTGAGGCCGGTCTGGCGCTGCTTGAACAGCGCCTCCTCGACACGGGCCGTCTCGGGAGAGCGTGCCAGCAGGTCAGGTGAGAAGGTGAGTCGCGGTTCACCGATGACTTCCGCCCGCAGCCGGGTGGCCCTCGCCTCCAGCGCAAACAGGCGGGCCTCCACTTCTCCAACCGACGCCCCCACTCTGGTCTGCTCCAGACGGGCGAGCAACTGACCGGGGGCCACCCTGTCCCCCTCCTTGACCAGCAACTGCTCCAGCACGCCGCCATCCACCGACTGGATGATCTGCACCCGGCTGCTGGCAATGACCTCGCCCGTGGCACGGGCGACTTCGTCCACCCGAAACCATGAGGCCCAGGCAACAAAGATCGCCATCAGGAGCGCCGTCATCCACAACCAGCCCTGACGGCCCCGGTGAGAGTTCTGCAACTTGCGGATCCGAGCCTGGGTACGCGCATCATCGTCTTGCAGGAAACGATCAGACCACATCAAGCATTCCTCCTTTGCCAGGGTGCGAAGATGCCGCCGGTCGGGCGAGCATCTGTGTCAGCACCCGATCCGGCGTGCCATCTTTGACTACCCGCCCCTGTTGCATGGCGATGACCCTCGTCGCCAGCCGGGCGGCCGCCATGGGCCTGTGGGTCGCCACGATCACGATATCCTCGGGCTGTATCGCCCCTTGCAAGGCCGTCCAGACACGCTGCTCGGATTCGCCGTCAAGGGCCGCAGTCGGTTCGTCCAGCAGCCATACCCTGGGCTGGTTGATCAGGACGCGAGCAAGCGCAACCAGCTGCCTCTGGCCGCCAGAGAGCCCCTCTCCTCCCTCGCTGATCACGAGATCCATCCCCTGAGGGCTGGATGCCGCAATGCCGTCGATGCCGAGCTCGCGGGTGATCTGCAGCAGGCGAGAGTCGCTGGTCACGCCGGTCAGGGCCAGATTGCTGCGCAGGGTGCCCTTGAACAGCTGTACGGCTTGCGGCAGATACCCCACCTGGCTGGCCACCAGTTGGGGATCGATTTCCCACAGATCGGCGTCTCCCAGACGGATGCGGCCTTCACTGGGGCAATACAGGCCGGCCAGCATCTTGAGCAGCGTCGACTTGCCACACCCGATCGGCCCGACCAGCAATACCCGCTCACCGGATTTGAACTGCAGGCGATCGATGTCGAGCTGGCAGATGGGCGATTCGGGATAAGCGAAACGCACGCGCTCCAGGGCCACCTCCCTGGGGAGTTCGTCCGGCAGCAGCAGTTGCTGCTCCGGGCGCCGATCCCGCGACAGGGACAAGACCTGGTGCACCATCTGCAACGCCTGTCTGACTTGCTGCCACTGCGCAAGATACTGGACGCTCTGGGCGATGGGGGCGATCACCCGCCCCCCCAGGATGCTGCACGCGATCATCCCCCCCATCGTCAGGAGGCCAGCCTCGATCTGCCATACCCCGACAACCACGGCGGCCACATAGGCCAGGGTTGACAGGCTGCTGGTGCTGACGCTGGAGAAACTGCTGACCGCCTTCTGCTGGATGTTGTAGCCATCGATGGTCGCCGTCACGTCTTGCCACTCCTGTGCAAAACGCCAGCCGGCATTGTTGGCACGAATCGTCTCTGCGCCCCGGATCGTGTCGACCAGCAACCCCTGGCGCTCGTTGCTGCGCAGCATCTGCTGTGACAGCAAGGCGCGAAGGCGCCACTGGCTGACATATCCCAGCAGCAATGCCACTGGCAGCAGCAGGGTGTACACCCAGCCCACCGCGCCGCCGATGATGGCGATAAATGCCAGAAACAGGGCGGCAAAGGGCAGATCCACCAGTGCAAACACCACGCCGGCACTGAAGAACTGACGCACGGCATCCAGCCCGCCAACCTGGGCCGCCAGAGTGCCCAGGCTGCGCGGCTGCTGATCCAGGCGCAGATGCAGTACATGCTCGAAGACCTGCTGCGAAACCCGCTTGTCGACGGCACAGGAGAGGCTGTCCAGGATCCTGGCCCGGGTGATCTTCAGCATCCAGTCCAGCAGGATGATCAATCCCATGCCGGTTACCAGGGTGGTCAGGGTCGAATAGGCCAGGGTCGGCACCACACGGTCATAGACCTGCATGGCGAAAATGGACGTGCCGACGGCCAGCAGGTTCACCAGCACGGTGGCCACGATGACTTTCCACAGCCAGCCCCGCTCTCGAAAGAGTTCTCGCCACACCAGGCGAGACGCCAGGTTGCCGGAGAAGACACTGTCGGCATCGGCACGTCTGCTCACCGGTGCCCGCAGCCAGACCACCAGGGCATCCTGCAGCTCGCTCTCATCGGCCTCACGGCGCATCCCTGCCCCATCGAGCAGGGTCAGGCGGCCCGTGGCATCCCGCTCCGCCAGCACCCACTCCCCCTTGGAACAGACCAGTGCCGGCAAGCGGCGCTGATCAAGACGACGCCAGGCGAGTTGCACGGGTGCAAGGTTCTTCAATCCGGCCTGGATCAGTACCTGCCTCAACCACTGCGCGGGCCCGAGGGTGGCAGTGGCTGGCGCCGCCTGCTCCCACGCCTGTGCCAGTGCATCGCGGTCGAACGGGATCTGTAACGTAGCCAACAAGTGTGTCACCAACGCAGATGACATGCCGTGCGGCGCCTGCTCGGCGGTTTGCCTATCCATGGGGTTGTAACTCCTCACCGTTCAAGGTCACCAGGGGATCCAGCCCCCCTGTCAGGGCAGCCAATTGCAAGGAGTAAATCTCCCAGTCACTCTTTGCCTGGACCAGTTGCAACTGCTGTTCACTGAATTCGCGCTGGATATTCAGCACATCGAGCCAGCTCTTGGTCCCTGCCACATACTGGCGTTGATAGGATCCCAGCACGGCCCCCAACTCCGCCAGTGACTCAGTCTGTACCCGCACCAGCCCGGCCTGCAGCTCACGGCTGCGTTGCAGGCGACGCACGCTGCGCTCCAGCTCGCTGACGGCGTAGGCCAGGTCATCTTCGGCCGCGCTCTGCTGCGCCACCGCCGCGTCTGTCCTGCCACGGGTCGCAAAGCCCATCCCCTCCAGCGTGCCCTCCAGCACCAAACTGACCCGGGTATCATCCCGGTAGGATGGCTGATCGTAATCCTGCTCTGCTTGCAGGTAGAGCGTGGGCATGGAGGCTGTTCTGACCTGCTCCACACTCGCCCTGGCCCGCTCGATCTCCTGCTTCTTGTAACGCACTTCGGCGCTGCCCTGCAGGGCGGCCTGGTGCAATGCCTCGCCCTCGCTGACCTGCAGCAGCTCCGGTGTCACCGGTTGTCGGGCCGGTACGGGCGTCTGGGTCAGGGCCAGCAGATCGCTTCTCGCAATGGCCAGCTCCCCTTCGTATCGCTCCACCCTCGCCCTGGCTTGCGCGAGGCGAGTGGCCGCCAGGCGAACATCCGCCGTCGATGCCAGCTGACCCTGCTCCCGGCGGCTGATCTGCTCGAACAGCGACTGATGGGCAGCCAGACTGGCTTGAACCACCTCCAGGCGCTGACGGCTGCCAAGGACATTGGAGTAGGCCACGGCGGTCTGCTCCAGCAGCTGGCGCCGCACTCGCAGCAGGTCGACACGCTCGACCTCTGTGTCGGCATCGGCAAACGCAATGCTGTTGTCAATTCGCCCGAATGCCCACAACGGTTGGCGAGCGCGCAACGTCACCGGCGTGGCGCGATCCTCCCCCGTGGTGGCTTCAGCATCCTGCTGCACCTGGGCAGTCACGCTGGGGTAGCGCTGACTGCGGGCTGCATCGGCAGAGTATTCCCTTGCCTCGATCTGTGCCCGTTTGCCACTCACGGCAGGGTGCTGGCTCAGGGCCGCCTGCAACGCCGCCTGCAAGCCATCGGCCTGTTGTGCATTCGCGGGCAAGGTCAACACGGCCAGGCTCAGGAGCAGCAGGCCATGCCGCCTCAACTGCGGCAAGCTAGTTACCATGAACATTCTTCGTCGATTTCCTGTTCGTTGTGGGGCAAGGCTGTCTGTGCCACAGGCGGCGCCTTGCGCATCAGCTGCGCCGCCTTTTCCGGCTCGCCCGATAGCGTATATGCCTGCGCCAGATCCTCGCGCCATTGCCCATGCCAGGGGCACTGTTCGTGGGCCTTGTGCATCAGGGCGATGCCCTCGGCCAGATGGCCCTTGCGCACATAGACAAGCCCCACCATGAAGGTGGCGGCAGCGTGCTCGGGCAGGTGATGCAGCAACTGCTTGAAGCAGTGCTCGGCTTCGTCCAGCTTCTCTTCCCGGTAGCGCGCCACGCCCGTTTCCAGCAAGCCGGGCACGGGTAGCGCCACCATGTCGTCGATCGGTTGCCATTGGATGCGCCCATTGGTGCCGCGCAGCAGCGGGGCAAGATGGGCTTCGTAACGCGCCCATCTGGCCATGGAGCTCTTGTACAGCGGCTGGCGCACCTGCCAGACGCTGGCTGTTTTCACCGGCCGTTGCAACTCGCTGAAATTGAGGACCTGAGGCTCCCAGACCACCCCGACGTAATCCAGCATGCGCCGCGCCTCGCGTTCGGGGTCCGCCAGCACATCCTCGTAGCTCACCTCCAGGATCTCCCCGGGGAAAAGCTGGTTCCAGTGGTGCATCAGCAGGTTATGGTCGGCGAGCTGTTCCCCTATCCAGGTCAGGTCATAGGCAAAGCCCATGCCGCCGTGTTTGGCCGCGTAATCGGTAAAGTAGTTGGAGATGGCGATATCGCGGGGATCCCGCCGCACCGAGATGATCCGCGCATGGGGGAAGAGCAGCTTGATGAGGCCGATGTTCTCGAAGTTGTGGGGCAGCTTGTCCACCACATGCCGCGCCCCGGGAGCATACTCCTGCAGCTCTTTGAGAAGATTGCCCGTGATGCCCGCGATCACCCTGGCGTCCAGATCGTCCACACAGTCGGGGTAATGTCGGCCGGAACCGACCCGGCGCTCCCACCGTTCAAGGCCCGCAATCACGCCGGGGATGAGCCCCAGCTCGCCCGCACCGTGCACCTGGCTGTGGCTGGCCAGCATCTGCTCGATCAACGTGGTGCCGGAGCGCGGCATGCCCAGCACGAACACCGGCAGCGTCGAGTCATTGCCAATACCCCGGCGATGTTCATAGAGCGATCTGCTGAAGGCATGACGGATGCGCGCGCAAGCTTGCCGGTGCGCCGCCGGGTCATAGCCGAGCAAGGCGCGGCTGGCGCTGTTGGCCTCATCGGCGAGGGCAAAGGCCTTGGCATAGTCCTGGCGTTTCTCCCAGGAGGCCGCCAACTGCAACAGCAGACCGGGTTTCACCAGCCCCTCTGGACCGGGGCGGCGGGCCAGCACCTCCAGATGGTGCAGGGTGGCGTCATCCTCCGGGAAGCGCCGCGCATTGATAAGCGAGGCATATCCGCGCACCGGGTCGAGCACCTTGACCCGTTCAAACAGCGCCACCGCCTCCTCAATTCGTCCCAGTTGCAGGTACAACTGCCCCAGCCCCAGCAAGGCCGGCACCTGTTGCGGATTCGCTTGCAGCACCTGGCTGTAGCGCGCGTCGGCTTCATCATACTGCTGCTCCTGCGCCTCGACCCCGGCCAGCGCCACCTGTGCTTCGGCCAGCCAGTGGGATCGGGAAGCCCCGTCGAGACGCTCTGACGGCGGCAATGCCTGCGCCTCTTCGAGTGCCTTAGTGGCCATCTCTCTGGCCAGCGCCGTCTGCCCCTGGGTCGCGACGGCAACCAGCTTGAGGCGCGAAGCCAGCGCGGGCTGTTGCTGCTGGCCCGCCAGATGGATGGCCCGTTGCAGCAAGGCGATGGCCTGGGACGAGCGCCCTTGCAGCTCAGCCAGCTCGGCGCGATGCTGATGCAAGCCGGGATGGTCGGGATACTCTCTTCCTCCCCGGCACAGGGCATCCTCGGCCTGGGCATGGCGACCTTGCTCGGCCAGCCGCTGGGCGTATCCCCTGATCAGGCCGCAATAATCCTCTTCGCCCAGCAAGCGTTGCTGCTCGTCCAGCCAGGCATCGGCGGCGGCATATTCCTCTGCCGCCAGCCACAACTCCAGACGCAGACCTCGCAGTTGCTGGCCATGCCAAGCCGCCTGTGGCTCGGGCCAGTGCTCCTGCTCCCCCTCCCAGAAGGCCTCGGCCCGAGTCAGCAGTTGCTCGCCCAATGCGATGGCCCCGTCCTGCAAATAGAGGCGCAGCAGTTGTTGGTAGAACAGGATATTGGGCGCCAGGAAAAGGCTTCGCTCATACAGTTGCCGCGCCGCCGCCGTCTGCTGGCGCCTGAGCTGGCAGGTCGCCAGCCGCGCCAACAGCAACGCATGATCCGGTGCGTCATGCCGGGCTGCCTCGAGCAGCGCCTGCGCCATGTCAAGCTCACCCAAGAGCAGTTGGACGGCAGCCAGGTCGACACGTCCGTCGACGTCAAGAGCGGCAAGATCCAGCCCTGCCAGCGCGTGGCGTGCAGCATCCAGCTCGCCAAGCTGGGCACAGGCCAGCGCCAGCAATACCTGTTCGGCGGGGTGTTGTGGGGCGCTGCAAGCCTCCTGCAACAGCACAAATTGTTGCTGCAAGGCCAGCGTGCGCAATAGGGAGAGTGAACTCATGGGAACCGCGGGATCCTGGGGCGTTATCGCCCCTCCATGAGGGGCGATAGGAGTGGAAAAGACGAACGGATCACACCAGTCCCTGAAGACTGTGCGGCAAAGCCGTCAGATAACCGACCTGAAGTCCTTGTGGCAAGGCTCCAGAGTGTCGCCAGAAAGTCGCAACAAAAACATTAGGATGATTGGATTGAGCACTCCGGTAAGCTCCACCAGAGGTGCCGTTTATGCCGAAGCCATACTTGTTGTAATCATGTGCGCCTCCTGCGACACGCCACACAATATCATTGGCTGTCCCATAACCCCACTGAGTCACAGAGCTACCACCAGGCGTCTTCACCGGAGACCCCGTTCCTACCAAGGTGATCTTGTCATCCGAGCCGAGGTTATTTACTCCCGCCCAGGCCACAGCACCAGACCAGTTAAGGCTAAAACTATCCGACGGAACCACGACATAGATGTCGTAGGACTTACTGGCCGAGAACACTCGGCCATCGATATTTGTTGAGTCAGCCTGAGTCATATCGAAAATCACCGCTGTGAGGCTAGGTGCGGATGTATCGATCACGATGGCTTCATTTGCCCCGAGAGAACCGGCCCCGCCCGGGGTCGGCAAGGTCAGGGTGGCGTTGTTGCCAGCAACGTCGCGGATGGTGCCGCCATTGAGGCCGAGCGCCCCCGCGCTCAGGTAATCCAGATCGGCGCTGGTGTCCCCCGCCTGCACCGTATAGTTGAAGGTCAGGGTGTTGGAGCCTGAACCACTGACGTAATTGATGGTCCGATCCGTGGCACCGGTTTCCAGAGTCAGTTGCGGCGTGCCAGAGACGGTGACCGCCTCGCTGAAACTGACCTGGATGCTGATCACACTCCCCACGCCATAGGTGCCCGCCGCCGTGGTACTGCTGACACTGCTCACGGTGGGGGCCGTGGTATCCACCAGGTAGCCGGCGTTGTCGGCCACCACGCCATGAGCCAGATTGGCGGCATTGCCCGCGGCATCGCTCAGGGTGCCACCGTTGTTCTCCAGGCCATTGGCAACGATCGAGATGCCGTTGGCATCGGTCTGACCCGCCAGAATGGTGTATTGGAAGAGCAATGAGGCCGTGCCACTGCCCGAGACGTAATTGGCATAGACGGTGCTGCCCCCGATATTCAGCGCCACACGGGGTGTGCCACCTGAGGTATCGATCACGGTCGCTTCATCCATGGTCACGGTGACGCTGACCACGTCACCGGCATTCAGGGTGTTGCTCTGTGCACCGCTGGCCCCCGTGATACCCACACTGCTGACTGCCGGGGCCGTGGTGTCCACCAGGTAGCTGGCGTTATCACCTACCGCACCATGAGTCAGGGTAGCGGAATTGCCCGCCGCATCGCGCAGGGTGCCGCCGTTTGCTTGCAGTGCATCGGCATCCAGACTGATGCCGTTGGCATCGTTCTGACCCGCCAGAATGGTGTATTGGAACAGCAAGGAGGCCGTACCATTGCCAGAGACGTAATCGGCGTAGACGGTGCTGCCACCGACATTCAGCGCCACACGGGGTGTGCCGCCCGTGGTATCGACCACGGTTGCTTCATCCATGGTCACGGTAACGCTGACCACATCGCCTGCATTCAGGCGCCCGCTCTGTGCACCGCTTGCACCGCTGATGGCGATGCTGCTGACTGTCGGTGCGGTTTCATCCACCAAGTCGTTGATAGCCAGGGTGACGGTTTGCTCGCTGGCATTGCCTGCCGCATCGGTGGCCACCACGGTGAAGCTGTAGCTGGCCTTGGTCTCGTAGTCCGGATTGCCCGTCAGGGTCACGGCACCCGTGGCGGCATTGATGCTGAACAGCGCCGCGTCCGCTCCCGCCTTCAGGCTGTAGCTGGTACTGCCGGTCACTACGTCGTCGGTGTCAGTGCTCGTGACGGTGTAAACGACTTGGCCTGCCCCACTGTTCTCGCTGATAGCTGTTGCGGTAGCAGCGGAGGTAATGGTCGGCGCTGTGTCATCCAGGTTGTTGATCCCCAAGCTGACCACCTGCTCGCTGGCATTGCCCGCCGCATCGGTCGCCACCACGGTGAAGCTGTAGCTGGCCTTGGTTTCGTAGTCCGGGTTGCCCGTCAGGGTCACCGCGCCCGTGCTGGCGTTGATGCTGAATAGCGCAGCATCGGCACCCGCCTTGAGGCTGTAAGTCACGGTGCCTGCATCCGTCGACGCTGCGGTGTAGACAATCTGCGCGGTGCCACTGTTTTCATCAATGGCGGTGGCGCTAGCCCCCGAGGTAAAGCTTGGTGCGGTCGTGTCGACCAGGTAACCGGCGTTATCCGCCACCACGCCATGAGCCAGATTGGCGGCATTGCCCGCTGCATCGCGCAACGTGCCGCCGTTTGCTTGCAGTGCATTGGCATCCAGACTGATGCCGTTGGCATCGTTCTGACCCGCCAGAATGGTGTATTGGAACAGCAAGGAGGCCGTGCCACTGCCCGAGACGTAATCGGCGTAGACGGTGCTGCCACCGACATTCAGCGCCACACGGGGTGTGCCGTCCGTGGTATCGACCACAGTCGCTTCATCCATAGTCACGGTGACGCTGACCACGTCACCGGCATTCAGGGTGCTGTTCTGTGCACCGCTTGCACCGCTGATGGCGATGCTGCTGACTGTCGGTGCGGTTTCATCCACCAAGTCGTTGATAGCCAGGGTGACGGTTTGCTCGCTGGCATTGCCCGCCTCATCGGTGGCCACCACGGTGAAGCTGTAGCTGGCCTTGGTCTCGTAGTCCGGGTTACCAATCAGGGTCACTGCACCTGTGGCGGCATTGATGCTGAACAGCGCAGCATCCGCTCCCGCCTTCAGGCTGTAACTGGTGCTACCGGTCGCGATGTCGCCGCTGTCGGTGCTGGTCACGGTGTAAACGACTTGGCCTGCCCCACTGTTCTCATCGATGGCGCTGGCCGTGGTCCCCGAGGTGATGGTCGGGGCCACTTCGTCCAGGTTGTT
>NZ_JBFODT010000018.1:0-19264 GCF_040908465.1 Aeromonas sp. R10-1 | reverse complement strand
GCTACAACACCAGCACCTACGGTACGGCCACCTTCACGGATGGCGAAACGCAGGCCGTCGTCCATCGCGATCGGGGCAATCAGGGTAACAACCATCTTGATGTTGTCGCCCGGCATTACCATCTCTACGCCTTCCGGCAGTTCGATGGTACCGGTCACGTCGGTAGTACGGAAGTAGAACTGCGGACGGTAGCCCTTGAAGAACGGAGTGTGACGACCACCTTCTTCCTTGGACAGCACGTACACTTCAGATTCAAACTTGGTGTGCGGCTTGATGGTGCCCGGCTTGGCCAGTACCTGACCACGCTCTACGTCTTCACGCTTCACGCCACGCAGCAGTGCGCCAACGTTCTCACCTGCACGACCTTCGTCCAGCAGTTTGCGGAACATTTCAACGCCGGTACAGGTGGTCTTGGTGGTATCTTTGATACCAACGATTTCCACTTCTTCACCAACCTTGACGATACCGCGCTCTACACGACCGGTTACTACGGTACCACGGCCAGCGATGGAGAAGACGTCTTCGATAGGCATCAGGAACGGCTGGTCAATGGCACGCTCCGGCTCCGGAATGTAGGTGTCCAGGTGGCCAGCCAGTTCCAGGATCTTCTCTTCCCACTGAGCTTCGCCTTCCAGCGCTTTCAGTGCGGAACCACGGACTACCGGCAGGTCATCACCCGGGAAGTCGTACTCGGACAGCAGTTCGCGAACTTCCATCTCGACCAGTTCCAGCAGCTCTTCGTCATCTACCATGTCGCACTTGTTCATGAACACGATGATGTACGGAACGCCTACCTGACGACCCAGCAGGATGTGCTCACGAGTCTGCGGCATCGGGCCGTCAGTCGCTGCTACTACCAGGATTGCGCCGTCCATCTGGGCAGCACCGGTGATCATGTTTTTAACGTAGTCGGCGTGACCCGGGCAATCTACGTGGGCGTAGTGGCGGGTTGCAGTGTCGTATTCTACGTGGGAGGTGTTGATGGTGATACCACGCTCACGCTCTTCCGGTGCCTTGTCGATCTGGTCGAAGGCGAAAGCTTTACCACCGAAGTGCTTGGCCAGCACGTTGGTGATGGCGGCGGTCAGGGTGGTTTTACCGTGGTCAACGTGGCCGATGGTACCCACGTTAACGTGCGGTTTATTACGCTCAAATTTTTCTTTAGACATGATCGTCCCTCTAAACTAACGCTGAGTACGCGGTGGCAAGCTAACCACAGAACAGTTTATATGATGGATTTGAATCAAGGGGAGTAGAGAGGTTGGTGCTGACAGGCTGGTTCGATTGCCGAACTCACCCTAAGGTGTGGCTCTCAGAATTACCTGAGCCATATCAGCATCTTGGAGCGGGCAGCGGGAATCGAACCCGCATCATCAGCTTGGAAGGCTGAGGTAATAGCCATTATACGATGCCCGCATTTCTCTAACCCAAAGAACTCAAACCGCAGAGAAATATGGTGGAGGGAGAAGGATTCGAACCTTCGAAGGCAGAGCCGTCAGATTTACAGTCTGATCCCTTTGGCCGCTCGGGAACCCCTCCAGTTGCATAAATGCCACAACGGTAATTCTGCTTGCACCCGTTGTTTTTGTCGCTTTTGCTGGGCAAATAGACGACAGACATCCAAGCGTCGCGCATTTTATGGTAAGGATTTTGGGGATGCAACCATTGCACCTTGCAAAATGTGCATTTATGCCGGGATCCAGGCAAAAAAACGCTCCTTCTCCGTCCCGACCGGACGCGTCCCTTGTCGCTCCCGATCCCTTGGTGTATGGTCGCCCTGCCCAAGAAACAGTGATGACACCATGACGACAGAGCATAACCCCTATTTGCAATTCACCCGCGAACAATGGGCGTTATTGCGCGATGCGGTCCCCCTGACCCTGACCGAGCACGATCTGCAGACCCTGCGCGGGATCAACGAGAAGGTGTCATTGCGGGAAGTGGAAGAGATCTATCTGCCCCTCTCCCGTCTCCTCAATCTCTACGTCAAGGCCAAGCAGCGCCGCAGCCGGGTGCTGGAGCAGTTTCTCGGTCAGTCCCGCGGCAAGGGCACCTATATCATCAGCATCGCCGGCAGCGTGGCGGGGGGAAAGAGCACCACGGCCCGTATCCTTCAGGCATTGCTGGAGCGCTGGCCGGAGCACCCCAGGGTGGAGCTGGTCACCACCGACGGCTTCCTGTTTCCCAACAAGGAGCTGGAAGCCCGTGGCCTGATGCGTCGCAAGGGGTTCCCCGAGTCTTATGACATCCGCCATCTGGTGGAGTTTGTCGCCAATATCCGCGCCGGCCACGAGAAGGTCGAGGCCCCCGTCTACTCCCACCTCATCTATGACATCCTGCCCGACGAGAAGAAGGTGGTGGAGCAGCCGGACATCCTGATCCTGGAAGGGCTCAATGTGCTGCAAAGCGGCATGGACTATCCCCAGGACCCTCATCGCGTGTTCGTGTCGGACTTCGTCGACTTTTCCATCTATGTGGATGCCGATGCCGAGCTGCTGCGCACCTGGTACATCGATCGTTTTCTCAAATTCCGCAGCGGCGCCTTCTCGGATCCCGACTCCTATTTCCACCACTACGCCAAGCTGGCCGAGAGCGAGGCGACCGAGATCGCCAACAACATCTGGCAGGATATCAACTACCTGAACCTTCAAGAGAACATCTTGCCGACCCGGGAGCGGGCCAACCTCATCCTCACCAAGGGCAACGAGCACGCCATCGAGCAGATCAAGCTGCGCAAGTGACCACTGTCGCAGTGCATACATGAAAGAGGGGGCCCGCAGGCCCCCTCTTTCATTCAGTCGTCATGAGCGTATGGGCTCAGTCCCCCCGCCGCAAGGAGAGTTCCCCTCCCAGATAGAACTTGAGCCCCTCTTCCGTCTCCAGACGCAGGGCTCCGCGTTCGTCGATCCCCCGGGCAATCCCGCGGATCACCTGCTCTCCCATCAGCAGCTTCACCGGCTGGCCGGCGAAGTGGTCGAGCCGGTTCCAGCTCTCGACGAAACTCGCCAGTCCCGTCTGTTCGAAGGTCTGCATGGCCTGCTGCAGGTGCAGCAGCACGCAGGCGGCCAGCTCGTTACGATCCACCAGCTCGGGCTGGATATGGCGCAGCTCGGACCAGGCCTGATCGATCTTCTCCCCCTCCCGACTCGGCATCGCCAGATTGAGGCCGACCCCGATCACAAGATGGCAGCTGGCACCCGCACTGCCGCTCATCTCCACCAGGATGCCCGCCAGCTTGCGGCCCTGGTAATAGAGGTCGTTCGGCCACTTGAGCTCCACCCCGGGATAACCGAGGGACTCCAGCGCCTCGACCACCGCCACGCCGACCGCGAGACTCAGTCCCATGGCGGCCGCCATGCCCTGCTCAAGCCGCCAGTACATGCTCAGGATCAGCTGGCAACCGAAGGGAGAAACCCAGGGTTTGCCACGACGTCCCCGCCCGGCGGTCTGGCACTCGGCCAGACAGCTTTCGCCGGAGCTCAGGGTGTTGACCCGCTCCAGCAGGTACTGGTTGGTGGAGTCGATGACTGGGAAGCAGTGCACCGGTGCCATCGGTGCCTCTGCCTGCAGCCGCCCCTCGTCATAGAGGGCCATGGGCACCGCCAGCCGATAGCCCTTGCCGGTCAAGCTGAAGAGATCCAGCCCCAGATCCTTGAGCGCGGCCATGTGCTTGCTCACCGCCGCCCGGCTGATGCCAAGGCGCTCGCCCAGCTGCTCGCCGGAATGAAACTGGCCGTCGCTGAGCAGGGTGATCAGGGTCTGTCTGACGGGGGTCAGGGTCATGCCAGTACCTCGTCGAGCCAGGTTTCACCGCTGCGCCCCATGAAGCGCACCTCGTGTTCCAGCACCACACCGAACTGGTGCTCCACGCTGTCGCGGACATGGGCCGCCAGCGCGATGAGCTCCATGGCGCTGGCGCCCCCCAGATTGACCAGCACCAGCGCCTGCTCCTGATGCACGGCGGCACGACCGATGGCAAACCCCTTGAGACCGCACTGATCGATGAGCCAGCCAGCCGCCAGCTTGGCCTGCCCTTCTGCCGCAGGGTAGCAGGGCATCTGCGGGTATTGCTGTTTCAGGGTCTCGGCCAGGGCGGCGGGTACCACAGGGTTTTTGAAGAAACTGCCCGCGTTGCCCAGCACCGCCGGATCCGGCAGCTTGGCCATGCGGGTGGCACAGACGGTGTCGAAAATGGCCTGTGGCGAAGGGGCATCCCCCAGCGCCGCCAGCGGGCCATAGCCGGCGACCGGGCGCCATGCCTTGGGCAGGCGCAGACCGACGGCGATGATGAAGTGGGAGTCCTGATAGTCGTGCTTGAAGATGCTGTCACGGTAACCGAACCGGCAGTCGGCCGCCGCGATGCGCTCAACCTCGCCACTCTGCCAGTTGAACGCCTCCACGTAGGCACAGACGCTGGCCAGCTCGACCCCGTAGGCACCGATGTTCTGTACCGGGGCCGCCCCGACCGTCCCGGGAATGAGTGCCAGATTCTCCAGCCCGTGCCAGCCCTGTTGCAGGGCGTGACATACCAGCTCGTGCCAGTTTTCACCTGCCGCCACGTGTAGCAGCCAGTGCTCGGACTCCTCGTGCAGCGTGATCCCTTTCAGGCCGTTGTGGACCACCAGACCGGCAAAGTCATCGCAGAACAGGATGTTGCTTCCTCCTCCCAGCACCAGGCGCGGCAAGGTGGCCAACTCCGGGTTGGTCCGCAGTTGCGCGAGATCATCCGGCCGGGTCACATCGGCCAGCCAGAGGCAGTGTGCGTCCAGGCCCATAGTATTGAGGGTCGACAGGGAGGCGTGGGGGGTGAGTTTCATCTGTGTGTTCCGACAAGGACAAGGGCGCAGTTTACCCCAGATCCCCCGGGACAAAAAACCCGGACACTTTTCGGACTCAGGGCTCTGGAGTAGAGTAACCCCTTCATCCCGCTGAGGAAGCATGCATGAACAATCAATTCGCCGTCATCGGCCTGGGCCTGTTTGGCAGCGCCTTGTGCGAAGAGTTGCAGCGCCAGAATGCCGAGGTACTGGCCATCGACATCGATGAGAGCAAGACCCGCCAGATAGCCACCCTCTGCAACCACGTCATCGTGGCCGATGCCACCGACGAGGCCACGGTCGCCGAACTGGGCCTGGCGAATTTCGACATCGTCTTTGTCGCCATCGGCGACAACCTGGAGACCAGCATCCTGACCACGCTGGTGCTGAAAGAGGCGGGCGTGAAGAAGGTCTGGGTCAAGGCCCGTGACAAGTTCCACGCCAAGATCCTGCAGAAGGTGGGCGCGGACAAGGTGATCAACCCGGAGTGGGACATGGGCCGCCGGGTGGCCCAGAGCATGCTGGACAACCGGCTGTTCGACTACCTGGAGCTGGGTCACGACATGGTGCTGACCGAGTTCGTGATCGGCTTGCAGCAAAACACCCGCACCCTGGCCGACTTGCGCCTGCTGCTGCAAAGCGATTTCCAGCTGTTGGCCATCAAGCGGGGTGAGGTGCTGCACAACGTCCTGACCGGCAAGATGGAGCTGCAACTCGGTGACATCCTGATCCTGGCCGGCAACAAGCACGCCATCGATCACTGGCTCGACACCCTATGATCAACTGGCGCAACAACTACGCCTTCACCCTGCATCGGGAAGACAACTCCCGCTGGAGCGAGGCCAAGCTCATCCTGGGCAGTTTCCTCATCATCCTGCTGGTTGGCACCCTGTTTCTGGTCCAGCCCTCCAGCCACAAGGGTGAGGTCACCGTCATCAACGCCCTGTTCACCGCCACCTCCGCCATCAGCGTGACCGGCCTCGGGGTGGTAGATACCGGCACCGCCTTCACCCTGCAGGGGCAGATCATCCTGTTGATATTGATGGAGATTGGTGGTCTCGGCCAGATGACCATGACACTGCTGCTCATCGCCATGTTCAGCAAGCGGGTCGGGCTGCGCCAGCAGGTGCTGGCCAAGGAGGCGCTGGGCCAGGAGGGATCCGTCAACATCGTCCAGCTGGTGAAGCGCATCGTCCTGTTCGCCCTGATTGCCCAGCTGATCGGCACCGCCATCATGGCCATTCGCTGGGTGCCCGACATGGGCTGGGGCCACGGCCTCTACGTCAGCTTCTTCCACGCGGTGTCAGCTTTCAACAACGCCGGCTTCTCGCTGTTTGCCAACAACCTCATGGACTACCGGGATGACCCCATCATCAGCCTGACCATACCGGCCCTGCTGATCCTGGGGGGGGTAGGCTTCACCGTCATCGTCGACCTGGTGCGCAACCGCCGCTGGCGCAAGCTGAAACTGCACAGCAAGCTGATGCTGCTGATGACCCCTGCCCTGCTGCTGCTGGGGACCCTGATGTTCTGGCTGCTGGAGCACAACAACCCGGGCACCCTGGGCAACGCCTCCTTCGGGAGCCAGTGGCTGGCAGCCTTCTTCCAGTCGGCCACCGCGCGCACGGCGGGCTTCAACACGGTGGATATCGGCCAGATGGTGCCGGCCTCCTTGCTGTTCATGATGATGCTCATGTTCATCGGTGCCGGGGCAACCTCGACCGGGGGCGGTATCAAGGTCACCACCTTTGCCGTCGTCCTGCTGGCGACCCGGGCATTTCTGACCAAGCGCCCCCATGTCACCGCCTTCGGCCGCACCCTGTCACCCCAGATAGTGACCCGCTCCCTGGCCATCATCATCGTCAGTACCATGGTGCTGATGCTGGCGATGTTCCTGCTGATGCTCACGGAGTCGCAACCCTTCGACAAGATCATGTTCGAGACCATCTCGGCCTTTGCCACCGTGGGACTGTCCACCGGCATCACCGCTTCTCTGAGCGAACCGGGCAAACTGATCCTGGTGCTGGTGATGATCTGCGGCCGTCTGGGACCCCTCACCCTGGCGATCATGCTGGCCCGCCCGGTGGAGACCCGCATCCGTTATCCGGAAGAAAGCGTCTACACGGGGTAAGCCGCTCCATCCATGTAAAGAGGGGCCACTGGCCCCTCTTCTTATTTTTATGTGATCACAGCGCTCGCCGGCCTCAGGCCGCCTTGCCCCTGGTCGTCCCCTTGCCAGAGCTCTTTCCCGTACTCTTGCCAGCACTCTTGCTCGTGCGGGGGCGTGCGGCGGTGGACGCAGTCCGCTTGCGGCGAACAAAGCGGTGCTTGCTGTCACCGGGCGCCGCCTTGGGCAGCGCGCTGAAGCTGGCGCCGGAATCCTGCCGGGCCCCCTCGATCAGACCGTGCAGCTGCTCGGTGAGCGGCCCCATAAACTGCTGGTAGCTGCCGTGACGCTCGGCGATCTGACCCAGACTCTGCTCCCACAGCGCCGTCATATCCGGCGTGGTGGCGGTCGCGGGCAGCGCCTGGACCAGGGCTCGCCCGGTCGGGGTGGCCTTGATGCTCTTGCCCTGGCGCACCAGGAAGCGGCGCTTGAACAGCAGATCGATGATCCCGGCCCGGGTCGCCTCGGTGCCGAGGCCATCGGTCTCCCGCAGGGTCTTGCGGATCTCGGGATCCTGCACATAACGGGCGATGCCGGTCATGGCGGCCAGCAGGGTGGCATCGGTAAACGGCTTGGGGGGCTGGGTCATCTTCTCCAGCAGCTCCCCCCGCTCGCACAGCAGTTCCTCCCCCTCTTTCAGGGCAGGCAGGGTTCCCGCCTCCTCCTCGTCATCCTCTTCCACTCCGAGCAGCGCCTTCCAGCCCGCCTTGAGGATGCGGCGCGCCTTGGCCTGGAACAGCCCTCCGGCGATGCGCAGCAACACCTTGCTGTCGTTGTACTCGAACGGCGGGTAGAACTGCAGCAGATACTGGCGGGCAATCAGGCCGTACAGCTTCGCCTCGTCGGCCCCCAGCGTGGCGGGGTTGCCCTGCTTCTCGGTGGGGATGATGGCGTGGTGGGCATCCACCTTGCTGTCGTTCCACGCCTTGCTGCGGATCTTGCCGTCCGCCTCGCTCACAGCCTTGGCCAACGCTGGAGCAGTGGCGGCGATGGCGCCGCGCACCTGCTCGGCCCGCTTGAAATGGTCGGTCGGCAGATAACGGCTGTCGGATCTGGGATAGGTGATGAGCTTGTGCCGCTCGTAGAGGCTCTGGCAGATGTCGAGCACCCGCTTGGCATCCATGCAGAAGCGTTTGGCGGCATCGATCTGCAGGCTGGAGAGGTTATAGGGCAGCGGCGCCGCCTGCTTGCGGGCCTGCTCCTCCACCGATTCGACCTGTGCCGGTTGGCCGTTGATCCGGCTCACCACCTTGTCGGCCAGCGCCCGGTTGAGCACCCGCCCCTCCTCGTCCTGCCACGGCAGGCAAGCTTCGGACGGCAGCCACTTGGCAGTGAAGCGCTCGTTGCTATCGGTCAGCAGATGGGCCAGCACCTCGAAGAAGGGTTTGGGGACGAAGGCTTCTATCTCGAGATCCCGCCGCACCACCAGACCGAGCAGCGGAGTTTGCACCCGACCGACCGAGAGCAGCTCGCTGCAACCGGCCTTGCGCCCGAGCAGGGTGTAGGCGCGGGTCATGTTGATGCCGTAGAGCCAGTCAGCCCGACTGCGAGCCAGCGCCGAGACCGCCAGCGGCACGAACTCCTTGTTGTCTCTGAGCTTGTCGAGGGCACGGCGCACCGCGGGCGGGTTGAGATCGCTGATGAGGCAGCGCTGCACCGGCTTGGTTTTCGGGTAGCCGAGAAAGTCGATCACCTCGTCCACCAGCAGTTGGCCTTCCCGGTCCGGGTCACCGGCGTTGACCACACAGTCGGCCTGCTTGATCAGCCCCTTGATGACGGTGAGCTGGGTTTTGGTCTTGGGCTTGGCCACCAGCTGCCACTGGGCGGGGACGATGGGGAGATGCTCCATCCGCCACTGCTTGAAGGCGGCGTCATAGGCATCGGGCTCGGCCTGCTCCAGCAGGTGGCCGATACACCAGGTGACCACATCCCCCTGGGCGGTCTCGATAAAACCGTCGCCCTTCTTGTGGGGCTTGGGCAGAGCATCGGCAATGGCGCGCCCCAGAGTGGGCTTCTCGGCGATAAAGAGTCGCATGATGGATACACCTGAATACTGTATATGTGAACAGTATACAATCCTCCCACCGCAAACCCCAAGCCCCGGGGTGGTACGCAGCCTCCCCGCCCCGGCTTGGGCATCGCCCCCATCACAGGACATCCCGCTCCCGTTGAAGGGTAAAAATGCGATTAAAATTCAAAAAAGCATGCCCAAACAAAAAAACAAAACCAAAAATCTCTTACATGTCGAAATAAAAATCATGACCGAGGTCAACCCTTTGAATCCTGGGACTACTACTATATTGGTAATACCCGAATTCGAAGGACACCGTCACCATGCTTGGAAAACTGTTGAGAAAGACCTGGTTCTGGCTTCTGCTGCTCGGGGCCCTGCTGGGGGTCGCTGCACTGGGCGTCACCGTCACCGTGCTGCACAAGACCAGCTCCACCGAGTTCTGCGTCTCCTGCCACTCCATGCAGACCCCCCTCGCCGAATATCAGGGCAGTGTCCACTTCCAGAACGTGAAGGGGATCCGCGCCGAGTGCGCCGACTGCCACATCCCCAGTGAACCCGCCGCCTATCTCTGGACCAAGATCCGCGCCGTGAAAGACATCTATCACGAGGCGATCGGCACCCTCGACATCCCGGAGAAATACGAGGCCCACAAGCTGCGCATGGCCCAGACCGTGTGGGATCAGCTCAAGGCCAATGACTCCGCCACCTGTCGCAGTTGCCACAGCTACGCCGCCATGGACATCCTGGCCCAACGCCCCAATGCCCGCGCCGAGCACCCGGTCGCCATCAAGGAGGGTCAGACCTGCATCGACTGTCACCGCGGCGTTGCCCACATCATGCCGGACATGAGCGGCCTGGCCGCCGCCGGTGCCAGCGAACTGGCCGCCGCCGCGGCCCAGACCCCGGTAACCGTCACCACCCGCTATGCCATCGCCACCACCCCGCTCTATCTGGATGCTGGCGCCAAGACTGACGAAGGCACCCTGATGCCCTCCACCCAGGTGGAAGTGCTGGCCAACGACAACGGCCGCGCCCAGGTGCGCATCGACGGCTGGCAGCAGGACGGTGTGAGCGAGGTGTTCTACGCCGCCCCCGGCAAACGGATCCTGAGCGTGCTGGTCGGCGAAGCCGCCAGAAAAGCCCTCGTGACCGGCAAGAGCGAAACCGACAGCGCCACCAACCTCACCTGGCATCAGGTCAGCCTGACCGCCTGGGTTGACCAGAGCCAGCTCATCGGCGACCAGGGCAAGCTGTGGCAATACGCCTCCACCCTGATGTCCAACAACTGCACCGGCTGTCACGGCCTCACCGCGCTGGATCACTTCAACGCCAACCAGTGGATCGGCGTCATCAAGGGGATGGAGTCCCGTACCTCCCTCACCCCGGAGCAGGCGCGCATGCTCACCCAATACGTGCAGAAACACGCCAGCGACATGAGCGCGGCCCATTAAGGCAGGAACAGAGGACTCTCCCATGACCTTTTTCAATGACCAACAGACCAACCTCTCCCGCCGTACTCTGCTCAAGGGGCTGGGGGCCTGTGCCGCCCTGCCCCTGCTGGCCGGTCTCTTCCCGAAAAGCGCCCTGGCCAAGGCCGTCAGCACGGCCCTTGAGCAGTTCCCCACCCTGGTGCCCGCCCAGAAGGGCATCCTGACCGGCGCCCACTGGGGGGCCTTCGAGGCCATCGTCTCCGAGGGCCGCATGGTGCGGGTCCAACCGGTGGCCGATGACCCGGCACCGAATGACCTCATCGACATGGCGCCGTTCCAGGTCCACGCCAAGAACCGCATAAAGTACCCCATGGTGCGCAAGAGCTGGCTGGAGCACGGCCCGGGTGCCAGACCGGAGCTGCGCGGTGCCGACGAGTGGGTACGGGTGAGCTGGGAGAAGGCCATCGACCTGGTGGCCGGCGAGATCCAGCGCGTTCAGTCTGATTTCGGCCCGCAGGCGATCCACGCCGGTTCCTACGGCTGGAAGAGTGTCGGCATGTTCCACAACAGCCGCACCCTGCTGCACCGTCTGATGAACCTCTCGGGCGGCTTCACCGGTTATGCCGGTGACTACTCCACCGGCGCGGCTCAGGTGATCATGTCCCACGTGATGGGCTCCATCGAGGTGTACGAGCAGCAGACCGCCTGGCCCAACGTGGTGGAGCACGCCGAACTGGTGGTGCTCTGGGGGGTCAACGCCCAGGTCACCCTGAAGAACAGCTGGAACATGCCGGATCACGAAGGTCAGGCTGGCTTTATGGCGCTGAAAGAGAAGGGCACCCGCGTCATCAGCATCGATCCCATCTACAACGAGACCGCCAAGCTGGTCGGCGCCGAGTGGATTGCGCCGAACGCCTACACCGACGTGGCCATGATGCTGGGTGTGGCCCACACCCTCTACAGCGAGAATAAGCACGATCAGGCTTTCCTCGATCGCTATACCGTCGGCTTCGACAAGTTCCTGAACTACCTGCTCGGCAAGGATGACGGTCAGCCGAAGAGCGCCGAGTGGGCAAGCACTGTCTGCGGCGTCGATGCCAAGGTGATTCGCCAGCTGGCCCTCGACATGGCCGCCAAGCGCACCATGATCATGGCCGGTTGGGGGATGCAGCGTCAGCAGCACGGCGAACAGCCGAACTGGATGCTGGTCACTCTGGCCTCCATGCTGGGCCAGATCGGCCTGCCGGGCGGCGGCTACGGCTTCAGCTACCACTACTCCTCCGGTGGCAGCCCCACCGCCAAGGGTGGCATTCTGGCGGGTATCTCCGCCGGCAACGCACCGAAGAACAGCCCGGCTCCGATCCCGGTGGCCCGCATCGCCGACTGTCTCGCCAACCCGGGCAAGACCATCGACTTCAACGGCCGCAAGGTGACCTATCCGGACATCAAGCTGGTCTACGTGGCGGGCGGCAACCCCTTCCACCACCATCAGGACACCAACAACCTGCTGCAAGCGTGGCGCAAGCCGCAGACCGTGATCGTTCACGAGCCTTACTGGACGGCCACCGCCAAGCACGCAGACATCGTGCTGCCGGTCACCACCAGCTACGAGCGCAACGATCTGGAGATGGGTGGCGACTACTCCCAGCGCTATGTGTTCCCGATGCATCAGTGCGTGCCGCCCCAGTTTGAAGCCCGCAACGACTTCGACATCTTCAGCGCCATCGCCGCCAAGCTGGGCGTGCAGGAGCAGTACACTGAAGGGAAGGATGAGATGCTGTGGCTCAAGCAGATGTATGACGGCATGGCGGCCCAGGCTCGCGGTGCCCGGGTGGCGCTGCCGCCGTTCAACATGTTCTGGGAGTCCAACAACTACATCCGCTTCCCGATCCCGGAGGCCAACCGCCAGTGGATCCGTCACGCCGATTTTCGCGAGAACCCGCTGCTCAACCCGCTCGGTACCCCGTCCGGCAAGATCGAGATCTTCTCCAACACGGTGGCGGGGATGGGTTATGCCGACTGCGCCGGTCATCCCAAGTGGTATGAGCCCAAGGAGTGGGTGAAGAGCGAGGTGGCGGCGCGCTATCCGCTGTCGCTCAACACCTCCCATCCGACCCAGCGGCTGCACTCCCAGCTCGACAACACCCCGCTGCGGGACAAGTTCGCCATCGCCGACCGCGAAGCGATCCTGATCCATCCTGACGACGCCAAGGCGCGCGGCATCCAGGATGGCGATCTGGTCCGGGCCTTCAACGAGCGCGGCCAGATCCTGGTGGGCGCCCTGCTCTCCGAAGATGTGCGTCAGGGCGTGGTGCGGATCTGCGAAGGGGCCTGGTACGATCCGGCCAAGCCGGGCGAAGCGGGCAGCATCTGCAAGAACGGCAACGTCAACTGCCTCACCTTCGACGAGGGCTCGTCCAGTCTGGCCCAGGGCAACTGCGGCCACATGGCCCAATTGCAGATAGAGAAGTATATCGGGCCAGTGCTCGCCAACACGGCGCACGAGGTACCGGCCAACGGCTGAGTAGAGGACTGAGCAACAAAAACGGCGCCATCAAGGCGCCGTTTTCTTATCGCAGTTTGTGGTGTGGCTCAGAATCACAAGTCACCCTCAACCATATACTCTTCCGCATACTCCACCCGCCTTGCAGCCAGAGCGCGGACAAGGTGGCTCAGAAGTCTCCTTCCACCATGTACTCTTCGACACACTCCACCCGCTTTGCAGCCAGAGCGCGGACAAGGTGGCTCAGAAGTCTCCTTCCACCATGTACTCTTCGGCACACTCCACCCGCCTTGCAGCCAGAGCGCGGACAAGGTGGCTCAGAAGTCTCCTTCCACCATGTACTCTTCGGCACACTCCACCAGCTGGGGCCAGAGATCTTCCGGCACCCAGGCCTCGGGGTCATCCTCGTCACCGTCATACTGGCTCCAGAAGAAGGCACGCAGCCCGCTTGCGAAGTCGTCGCTCAACTCCGCCAGTTCGGAGAGGGGCCCCAGCCAGGCAATGCGGCGCAGGCCGGAGGCGAGATCGTTGATGGCATCCATCAGGGTGCGATCATCCAGGCTCTGCTCCACCAGCAGGGTGAAGCGCTCGCGGGCGCTCTCGGTCTGATCCTCGTCCAGCTCACCCACGTCGGCCAGCAGGTCGACAAAGTCCTCCAGCAGGAACTGGATCAGGGCATCCCTGTCCTCGAACCACTGGATCTGGGCCCCCTTGGTGCCCAGCACCGAGGCATCGAACGAATCATCGAGATGGCACAAAGCCCAAGGATCGTCAGTCATTGCTACCCTTCCTACACCTGAAACAAGAGACGTATCTTATGCCGGGTGCCGCCCCCTTGCCAGCACGGCGGCACAAAAGGGGCCCCCCGACGGGGCGCCCCATCACTCGACCCTGGCCACCTTGGGCAGGGAGAGGGAAGCGGCGAGCCCCCCCAGCTCGGCCCGCCCCATGATGAGACTGCCACGGTAAGCCTCCGCCAGGTCTGACACTATGTTGAGACCGAGCCCGGAACCCGGCACCTTCTCGTCGAGGCGCACCCCCCGCAGCACCGCCTTGGCGATCTGATCCTCGCTCATGCCGGGACCGTCGTCCTCGATGCGCAGGGTGATCCAGCCCCCCAGCTCGGCGCTGGAGATGCGCAGCTCGCTGGCGGACCACTTGAAGGCGTTCTCCAGCAGGTTGCCCACCATCTCGTCGAAGTCCTGCTCCTCCACCCCGACCGCCAGATTGACCGGCACCTGCAAGTCCACCGTCTTGCCGGGATAGAGGCGGGAGAAGGCGCGGCAGATGTACTCCACCCGGGCCCGCACCGGGGTCGAGACCCCAAGGATCTTGGCGGCGCCGGTCACCCGCGCCTTGCCGAGGTGATAGTCGATGTGGCGCTGGATCTGGTCGAGCTGCTCGCCGAGGGCGGCCTGATCCTCCGGCGGCAGCTGGGTCACCTGGTTGCGCATGATGCTGAGCGGCGTCTTGAGGGCGTGGGCCAGGTTGCCGGTGTGGGAACGGGCTCGTTGCAGCAGCTCGCCATAGTGGTGCAGCAGGCGGTTGATGTCCTCCACCAGCGGCTGGATCTCCAGGGGGTAGCGCAGCCGGAACCCCTCCTGATGACCCTGATGGACGCGGCTCAGCTCGCGGCGCAGCAGGTGCAGCGGGCGCAGGCCGTAGAGGATCTGGAACATAAAGCCGAGCACCAGGCCGGTGGCGGCGAAGCCGAGGCCGAGGAACAGGCTGATACGGGTCTTCTTCAGGGTCTGGGTCAGGGCGCTGCTGTCCTTGGCCATCACCAGGGTGAAGACCCGATCAGACCCCGGCAGCAGCACGGTACGGGTCATGATGAGCAGGGGCTCCTTGTTGGGCCCCTTGCCGACGAAGAGGTCCGGATCGCCGAAGGCCGACTTCAGGCCGTGGGTGCTCAAATGGGCATCCCACAGGGAGCGGGAGCGACTGACCACCGTCTCCCCCAGCTCCAGTTGCCAGTAGTAGCCGGAGTAGGGCTGGCGATAACGGGGATCGGCCATAGGCTCGGTGACCACCGGCATGCCGTCCGGCTGGATCTCGAGGCGGGAGAGCAGATCGTAGAGCTGCAGGCGCAGGCCATCGGCCTCCGCCTCCTGCCAGTAGTTGCGCATCATGGTCTGCAGGCTGAAGCCGGTGGCGAACAGGAAGAGACCGCACCAGACCATGGCGATCACCACCAGCCGACCTCGCAGGGTGCGTACCAGCCTCATTCAACCCACCCCGCCATCGGTTGCGGTCGCGTCATTCGTTGATCCGGTAGCCGAGGCCGCGCACCGTCTCGATGAGATCGGCGTGGGTCTTCTTGCGGATGCGGCCGATGAACACCTCCACGGTGTTGGAGTCGCGATCGAAATCCTGGGCATAGATGTGGTCGATCAACTCACTGCGGGACACCACCTTGCCCCTGTGCTGCATCAGGTAGCCCAGCACCCGGAACTCGTGGGCGGTGAGCTTGATGGGGGTCCCCTCGTACCACACCTGGGAAGCCGCCATGTCGAGACGCACGCCACCGATCTCGAGGATGGAGCTGGCGTTCCCCGCCGCCCGGCGCACCAGCGCCTGCACCCTCGCCACCAGCTCCGCCACCTGGAAGGGCTTGGTGAGGTAGTCGTCCGCCCCGGCGTTGAGCCCTTCAATCTTCTCGTGCAACTGGCCACGGGCGGTCAGCACCAGCACCGGGGTGTCCATCCCCTTGCTGCGCCACTCCTTCAGTACGCTCAGGCCGTCGCGACCGGGCAGGCCGAGATCCAGGATGATGGCGTCATAGGGTTCGGTCTCGCCGAGAAAGCCCGCCTCGTTGCCATCGTGGCAGAGATCGGTGACGAAACCGGACAGGCGCAGCTGTTCCGCCAGCTGGCCCGCGAGGATCTTTTCATCTTCAACTATCAGAATGCGCATACATGGGTATCCAAAACAGGGTTGTGCCGGCACCGGCAACGGTGGGGGGACGAACCGGATGACGGTAGGTTCGCGGACTCACGCCGTTACTCCTCTTCCGGGGGGGGGCGCGGAGCGAACAGGCGCTCCAGGTGGTGGCCCTTGAGCCACACCATCTCCAGGTTGTCAGCCCGGTAGCCCACCTTGATGACGCTGTTCTCCTCGTCGATGAGCCTGAGCTCGTAGAGCCAGACGCCATCCTCCTCACCCAGATCGACGCGCAGCACGCGCACCGGCAGGCGGGAGGCCACCTCCATCAACTCATGAAAAGGACGGACCCGCCCCTCGCTGACCGCCTGTTGCAGCAAGGCCTCGTTCGGCTGGGCCGCCTGAACCAGCATCGGCAGCAGCAATCCAAGCAGGGGCAGCGCGCTATTCATGGGTGATTCATCTCTCAAAACCTAACATAATGCCGTTTATAGTGTGCCAGCCATGAATCCGGAATGAATATGATCCCACGCAGTATCCTGCTGATCTTGTGCCTCTTTTCCACCTTTGGCTGGGCGGCGCAGACACGTCTCGACATGGCCGGACTGGTCAAGTTGTTGCTGGCACAAGGGTATCACGACATTCGGGAAGTGGAGCTGGAAGGGGACAAATTCGAGGTCGATACCCTGAATGCCGACGATCAGCGCGTCCAGTTGCAGGTCGATGCCAACACCGGCGAGATCACCAAAAAAGAGGCCGAATAGGCCTCTTTTGCTATGGGCGTGATGGCTGTTGCGCCGCCCCCTTCCCGGCCACTTGCGGGCGCTTGCGCCAGGGGCGCAGCAGCTTTTCCCGACGGGGCCACAGCAGGGCGCAGGCCAGCACCAGATAGATGAGCGGCTCCTGCCACCCGCTCTTGACCGACCACCAGTAGTGTACCGGCACCAGCAGAGCCACCCCGTAGATCCAGTTGTGCAGCTTCTGCCAGGCCGGCCCCATGCGTCGCAACAGGGCCGGGATCGAGGTGATGCCGAGCGCCAGCAACAGCAGCAGCGCCACCATGCCCACCACTATGTAGCTGCGCTTCACCAGCTCGCCGCCAATCAGCCCCCAGTCGAACTGCAGATCCAGCCCCAGCCAGACCATGAAGTGCAGGGACGCCCAGGCGGCGCACCAGAGCCCGAGGGGGCGGCGCAACTTGATGAGCTGCCCCTGGCGCCAGCGCTTGGCGAGCGGCGACACCAGCAGGGTCAGCAACAGCAGGTGGAGGGCCCCCTTGCCAAGGTAATGGGTCAGCCCCTGGACCGGATCCCCCCCCAGCAGCCCGGCTGGCACGGCATAGCCCAGCCAGAGCAGAAAGCCGAGCGAACCAAGGTGCACCAGCGCCCGCAAGCCGTTGACATGGGCTGTTTTCAGTCTCGGCGTCATATTGCAGTTCCCGTCATGTTTTTCTCGCTTCTCATCCCCTCTCCCACCAGGGGAAAAGGGGGCAAGAGATCAGTCGGACAGCGCGTCAGTCTCAATACCATTTACGCAGATCCATCCCCTGATAGAGGGACGCCACCTCGTCGCCGTAGCCATTGAACATCAGGGTCGGCTGTCGCTTGGCCCCGAAGATGCCCCCCTCGCCGATGAAACGCTCGCTCGCCTGGCTCCAGCGCGGGTGATCCACGTTCGGGTTGACGTTGGCGTAGAAGCCATATTCGTTCGGCGCAAGCAGGTTCCAGGTGGTGGGGGGCATCTCCTCCACCAGGCGGATGGAGACGATGCTCTTGATGCTCTTGAAGCCGTACTTCCAGGGCACCACCAGCCGGATGGGAGCCCCGTTCTGGGCGGGCAGGGTCTTGCCATAGAGCCCCATGGCGAGGAAGGAGAGGGGGTGCATGGCCTCGTCGAGGCGCAAGCCCTCCACATAGGGATAATCGATGCCGCCCCCCAGGGCACGGGAGGCCTGCCCCGGTAACTGTTCCGGATCATAGAGCGTCTCGAAGGCCACGAACTTGGCGCGACTGGTGGGCTCGGCACGGCGGATCAGATCCGCCAGCGCAATGCCGCTCCAGGGCAGCACCATGGACCAGGCCTCCACGCAGCGCAGCCGATAGATGCGCTCCTCCAGCGTGCTCTTGTTGATGAGATCCCACACATCCAGGGTGAAGGGTTTGGCCACCTCCCCTTCCACCTTCAGGGTCCAGGGCTCGGGCTTGAGGTAATGGCCGTTGCGGGCCGGATCCCCCTTGTCGGTCCCCAGCTCGTAGAAATTGTTGTGGGTGGTGGCCTTCTCCTCCGGGGTGAGGATCAATCCCTCTGGCCGGGTCGCGGCACGGATGTCGAGGGGTCTGGTGGGGGCCACGGTGGCCGGCTTGTCCGGTGCGAAGAGATCCAGCAGGCTGGCCTTCACCGGAAACGCCAGGGTGGCGGCACCGACGCCCAGGCCCAGCCCTTTCAGGATGCGGCGACGATCCTGATAGACGGTTTCCGGCGTGACATCCTGTTCGGTGGGGTGATGAGAAGTACGGCGCTTGATCAACATGAAAAAACTCCCGGGACGATGAGGTTGACAACCATAAGACCCGCCCCGGCCGAGTTTTATTTCACACAGAATTACATGAGTTGGTAAAGGGGCAGTGCCTTGGCCATGGTACCGGCCAGGAAGAGCACTACGAACACCAGCAGAGGAACGATCACGTTTGGCACCATCAGACTCACTCCATGAGCAGGACAGGGCCTCTAACTATGGAACAAGGTCTGCGGCGCCTCCAATGAATTTTTTTCGCGAGCGCAAGCGTATTCCAGAGTTGCAAAGAGTGATCGGGATCACACACAATCCGGCCCCCGCTTGCTGCCGCTCTACCGCGGAGTAGGCTGCCTCCTTTTCCGGATTCAACCACTGAGAGTCACGCCATGAGCCCACTGTTCGCCATCGCCATCACGACCGGGATCCTCTCCGCCGTCTGGGGTGGACTGGCCGCCGCACTCGGTCTCATCTCCTGGGTCGGCTTCCTCGGCTGCACCAGCTACTTCGCCTCGAGTGGCGGTTACAAGGCGCTGTTACAGACCCTGCTGTGCAACACCACCGGCATGCTGTGGGCACTCCTGCTGATCCACGGGGAGACCTGGTGGGGGGCCGGCATGGCGGGTTATCTGATGACAGGGGTGGTGGCCACCCTGATGTGCGTGCAGGCCAGGCAGCAGTGGCTCGCCTACATTCCCGGCACCTTCGCAGGTTGCTGTGCCACCTTCGGCGCCGCAGGCGAGTGGCGGCTCATTCTGCCCTCCCTCATCATCGGCGCTCTGTTTGGCTATCTCATGAAGGCGAGCGGCCTCTGGCTCTCCCAGAAGACCCTCTCCACCGGCGGCGTCAGCGACCCGGCATAAGCCTGAGCCTGAGCCTGAGCCTGAGCCTGGCAAGGTAACCGATTCGGTCGGAAACCAGAGGGGCGGCCCGTCATC